>NZ_LWFX01001614.1:0-873 GCF_001635175.1 Alcanivorax sp. HI0083
CCGCTTCAGCTTGTCGTCACCTTTGAGCAGGGCATCGATCTGCCCGGCGCCAATGCCCAGGGGATGCAGTAATGAGGACAGGCTGTCTCCGGATTGCACGGTCAGCGTTTGCCATTGCGGTGTGGCCGGTGCGGGTTTGCTGGTGGTTTGCGGTTTTGGTGCGGGTGCTGTGCGTTCCGGCAGGCTGATGGGCTGGACGCGTTCCGGGGTGGTTTCGGTGTTGTCCGGGCGAAAGGCGATCAGGATGACGCCGCCCAGCAATACCATGCTCAGCAGTAAATGGGTGCGTGGGAACTGGCGCACCAGCCTGCCGGCAGCAGAGATAAGTTGTTTCATGAAGAGTCTGTGAGGGCCTGGTTGGGTAAATAGAGACTGGCGCGCCCGCGGGGCACAGCGAAAAACTGACCTGCAAAGATACCCGCCTTCTCTGGCCGCGTTCAAGTGCTACAATGGCGCGCTTTCATTAATGGGTCTGGAAATAGAGGTAGGCATGGCCACGGTGGATCAGCAACTGGCACTTATTACCCGCGGGGCGGATGAGATCATCCAGGAAGAGGAGCTGCGGGAAAAACTGGCATCGGGCCGGCCGTTACGGGTGAAGGCGGGCTTTGACCCTACTGCCCCGGATCTGCACCTGGGGCATACGGTATTGATCAACAAGCTGCGCCAGTTTCAGGAGCTGGGGCATGAAGTGATCTTCCTGGTTGGCGATTTCACCGGGATGATCGGTGACCCCACGGGCAAGAGCGCCACCCGCCCGCCGCTGAGTCGAGAAGATGTGCTGCGCAACGCGGAGACCTACAAAGAGCAGGTCTTCAAGATTCTCGACGAGAGCAAAACCCGGGTCGCCTTCAACTCCAGCTGGATGAACGA
>NZ_LWFX01001615.1:0-855 GCF_001635175.1 Alcanivorax sp. HI0083
AGGCAAATGACAGCGGCAAACCGCGTAACAACCGCAAGCCGGACAATGCTGCTGACAGCGCCGACAGCAAAGGCAACGACAAGGGCCCGAAAGCCCCCCGCCGCACCGATGCCAAAGACGATCGTCCGCTACGCGAACGCCAGCGTCCTGGCAAAGGGGAAAACAATAGCGACGGCAAGAATGCGGTAACTCAAGCCTCTGCGGACAAACCGCAGCGCAACAAGACACCCAAACCGGCCCGTCCACGCAACGAACAGCCCGCGCCCGTGGATGACGAAGGTCACCCGCCCGCCAAGCTGGTCCCTGCTCAGGAGCCGTCTGCGCAAGCGAAGACCGACGATCAGGCTAAAAAAGAAGTGGCCAAGGCTGCTCAGACAAACGAGCAACCACCGACGGCCAGCAAGCCGCAAGCCGCAGCTGAACCGAAGCAGGAACCAACCGCTGCACCGGCTCAGCCGCAGCAACCTGCTGCTGAGCAACAACCGGCCGCCCAGGCCCCGGCCGAGCAAAACACCGCCGCGCCGAAAGCCGAGGACGACAAACCGGCCAGCGCTCAGCAGACAACCAGTGACACTGCTGCCGCTACTCCTGCGCAGGAAAAGCCGGTTGCCGAAAGCCAGCCGCAGCAGCCCAAGGCTGATGCGCCGAAAACCGCTGATGCCGAGAACGTAGCGCAACCCGCTCCTCAAGCGGAAGCCGCCAAAGACGCTCCGGCAGCTCAGCCAGAAGCGGCCAAACCGGCTGAGGCGCCAGCGCCGACCAAACCGGTAGAGGAAAAGCAGGCAGAGAAAGCGCTAGAGGCCGAAGCCCCCAAAGCCGAAGCCCCCGCCGCTGAGCCAGCAGCTCAAAACCGGG
>NZ_LWFX01001616.1:0-419 GCF_001635175.1 Alcanivorax sp. HI0083
GTTCTTCCGCGAAATGGAGCCGGAAAAAATCTCTGCCCACCTCACCCGAACGATCCAGATTCGTATCGAAGAATACACCGACGAAGTGATGACCGAGCGCAACGCTGTGCTGTGGGAAAACCTGCCGCTGCTGGTGCGCAAGCGGGTCTACAGCCGTGCCCGCCGTGCGATTCCAGCAGTCATGGATAATGTGGTTGACGATATCAGCCGTAATCTGGACAGCCTGGTGGACATGAAACACATGGTTGTCACCCAGATGAGCGAAGACAAGCAGCTCATGGTGCAGATGTTCCGTGAAGTCGGTGACCCCGAATTTCGTTTTGTGACCAACTCCGGCCTGTATTTCGGTTTTCTGTTCGGCTTGATTCAGGTTCCCGTCTTTATCTTTATGCCTGAAAACTGGGTGTTGCCGCTGTTCG
>NZ_LWFX01001617.1:0-832 GCF_001635175.1 Alcanivorax sp. HI0083
CGGATGATGAGTTCCGGTTTCATTCGGGCACGCCGGGAACAGTTGATAGTGGACAGTTGACAGTTGACAGCTAAAACCCGCGATTTTGCTGTGATCATTTTGAAACGTAAGAGGCCGCGCCCAAAGCATGGACGCGGCCTCTTACGTTTCATCCCACAAAAAACTTTGTCGCGCAGCTGTCAACTGTCCACTATCAACTGTCAACTAATCTCAAAGCTTTCCAGTTTTAGCCCTTTTTCACTGTCTGCGATGATCTGCCATCCCAACTTCCCCCAGTCACCCAGCACCCAGCGCTTGCCGGTGCCATCAGGCAAGTCCACGTCGTGGACGTCCGGGCGGTGGGTATGGCCGTGGATCAGGTGCTGAACACCAGCTTCCTGCATTTCCCGGACCACTTCTTCCGGGGTGACGTCCATGATGTTTTCTGCCTTGTTGGCGTTGTTGCCCTGGCTTTGCATGCGCATGCCCTGGGCGATCATGCGTCGCTCTTCCAGCGGTTTGGCGAGCATGCCTTGCTGCCACTGCGGGTTGCGGGCCATGGTGCGGAACTGTTGATAGGCGGTGTCCAGGGTGCACAGGCTGTCGCCGTGCATCAGGATTACGGCGGTGCCGTAGAGGTCGACTACGGTGCCTTCGTCAAGCAGGGTGCCGCCGCAGGCATTCGCAAAGTCGTTGCCGAGCATGAAATCCCGGTTGCCATGCATGAAGTAAAGCTTGCTGCCACTGTCAGAAAACTGTCGGAAGGCGGCGATGGCATCGAGATTGAACGGGGTGTCATCATCGTCGCCGATCCAGGCTTCGAACAGGTCGCCCAGTACATACAGGGCGTCGG
>NZ_LWFX01001618.1:0-593 GCF_001635175.1 Alcanivorax sp. HI0083
ATCAGCGGCGTGAGAATGCCGTCTTTGCCGGTCAGGTCTTTGCCTTCCTGTAGGGCCTTGAGAGCAGCATCAATGTCGAATGTGGGTTTGGTCATGTATCACCTCTTTGGTGTGTAGATTAAAGAAGTGACACAGAATTCTGAACACTACCGGCCATTATCATGTTTGCGCCTCGTGCTTAAACGATTCCTCTCCTCTGGAACGTTTACTTTCTTCTACCTTCGACCGTTTTCCTGTTCCGTTTAATCCAGCGGTATCGTTTTGTGGCCCATAGAATAATCAGCAACTCTATGACAAACGACCAGTGCAACACAAAGTTAAACCACCAGGGCTGAAAGTGTGCGGGCACAGTGAATAACGCGTAAGGCCGATCCACAAAGGGTGCTAGCCACCAGATATCACCGACAACGCTATCCAGCAGCATGTGCAGCAAGCCACCCAGGGAAAAGATCAAGGTGAGAAAGGGTAGCGACTGTTTTCTTGTCAGACCGGTTGCCAGCATTGAGGTACACAGCAGGCCGATCCACAGACTGGGCCAGTGGCTAAAGTATTTATGGTGATGGGTCTGGCGGTGGTCGATGAAATAAAAGTAG
>NZ_LWFX01001619.1:0-12594 GCF_001635175.1 Alcanivorax sp. HI0083
GTAGACCGGCATATCGTTGTTGTTCAGCGTCAGCAGGCTGTCATGATCTTTAACGGTAATCGGTAGCATGTTGGCTCTCCCTGAAATGATGTTGTTTGTATCGCAAAGCCATCATGCGCCGCTGCCAGGCCACGAACTTGATAAAGTGCGCCAATGATTTAGCATTTGGTGCCAGAACAACCACAACAGGCAGAGCCAAGGACAAACACCATGCAGGACTTTGCAAGGGCATCCGCGCTGTATGGATTCGACACCCTGATTGCCGAATACGGGCTGTCACACACCGAGCTGCTGCGTGATGCCGGCCTGCCGGAGAACACTCTGGACAACCTTCAGGGCCTGGTGTCTTACCGGCGTTTTCTGGAGCTGTTGAAACTGAGTGCGGCGCGCAGCGGCGACCCGTTGTTCGGCCTGAAGTTGGGGCTCAGTCAGGGAGTATCGATCTTCGGGCCGATTTTGTACCTGCTTAACAACGCACGCACGGTTGGCGAAGCCCTCACGGAACTCAAGCAGTACTTCCATCTGCACATGGGCGCCGCTCACGTGGAGGTCAGTGCGTATGGTGACCAGGTCCAGTTGGCCTACCGGGTGCTGGAGCCGGGCCAGCCCGGCATCAACCAGGGCGCGGAACTGGCACTGGGGGTTGGCCGCAAGCTGCTGCAGACACTGATGGGAGAAAACTGGCACCCCCACCCCATGCTGCTTGAACACGCCCGGCAGGCGCCCCTCGCGGCCTATCAGAAAGTGCTGGGCGTTTCCCCCCAGTTCAACAGCGATACCACGGCCCTGCTCCTGAAACCGGCGGAACTGGAATTGCCACTCAGCCAGGCCGACCCGACGCTGCACCGTTTGATCCGGGAACATCTGGACACCATGCAGAACCTCACGGATCTGGAATTGCCCGGCTATGTGAGCAACCTGCTCCGCGACCTGCTGCCACAGGGACGGGTGACCGTGGACCACATTGCCCGGTGCATGGCCATGAGCCGCCGCACCCTGCAACGGCGGCTCAGTGATTCCGGCACGTCCTTCCAGGCCGTGCTGGATGAGACGCGACAGAAAATGGCACTGCGTTATTTGCGGGACTCCACCCTGCAAGTCACCCAACTTTCCGACCTGCTCGGCTATGCCGACCTGAGCGCATTTTCCAGAGCATTCTCGCGCTGGTTCGGGATTCCTCCCTCACAGTGGGAACAACAGAAAGCCCGGTAACGGTTATGGCGACATACAGACACGTTTCATTGAATCGACGACCAACATCTGGCCGCCTCTGAAAAAACCTTGCGTACTCTGCGTGAACTGACGGGGGAAAATGACAAGCATGGAGGAAGTGGCCGGAGAGACTCTCCGGCCACAGCTCGGGAAAGGTTACAGCTTTTTAACGCGCCGGTTTTTGCCTTTGATTTTGCCTTTCAATAATCGCTCCAACGCCAGATCTGCGCTGTCACGATCAATAGCCACATAGGCTTGATAATCCGTGACGGTAATCTTGCCCACCTTGTTGCCGGCAATCCCCGCATCACCGGTCAGCGCACCCAGAATATCGCCAGGGCGAAGTTTGTCCTTGCGGCCAGCGCCGATGCACAACGTAATTGTCGGGGGGTGTAAGGTGTCACCTTCACGGGGTTTGAGGCTGCTCACCGGGTGCCAGTTCAGGGGCGCGCCCTGCAATTCTTCAATGGCCATGGCACGGCGGGATTCGCGTGGCGCTACCAGGTTGATGGCCAGGCCTTTTTCACCGGCACGGCCAGTGCGGCCGACACGGTGAATATGGGTCTGCGGCTCATGGGAGAGTTCCGCATTGATGACCATATCCAGGTTATCGATATCCAGGCCCCGCGCTGCCACATCCGTGGCCACCAGTACCGACAGGCTGCGATTGGCAAACAACGTCAGCACCTCATCACGCTCGCGCTGTTCAAGGTCACTGTTGAGCACCATGGCCGACATCCCCTGCCGGCAAAGCTGGTTCACCACGTCCTGACATTGTTTTTTGGTCACACAGAACACCACGCAGGACACCGGCCGGAAACAGGCAATGGCACGGGCCACCGCCTCTTCCCGCTCAGCAGGGTCTACTTCGTAGTAGCGCTGTTCGATCTGGCTGTTATCGTGGAGCACTTCCACTTCTACATGCTGAGGGTTGTTCATGAAGGTTTCCGCCAGCTGCTTGATCCCTACCGGATAGGTCGCCGAAAACAACAGGGTCTGGCGACGTGATGGCGTCTGCCGGATCACCTCGGCAATGCTGTCGTAAAACCCCATATCGAGCATGCGATCCGCTTCATCCAATACCAGTGTATTCAGCCCTTCAAGGCTCAGCGTGCCCTTGCTCAAATGTTTGAGCACACGCCCCGGCGTGCCCACCACGATCTGGGCCCCATGTTCCAGCGAGCCAATCTGCGGGCCGATGGGTTGCCCGCCACACAGGGTCAGCACCTTGATATTACCGGGGCCACGAGCCAGCCGGCGGATTTCCCCGGCCACCTGATCGGCCAGCTCCCGGGTGGGGCACAGCACCAACGCCTGGCAACCGTAATAGCGTGGATTCAATGGATGCAGCAGGCCAAGACCGAAAGCCGCCGTCTTGCCACTGCCGGTGCTGGCCTGGGCAATCACGTCATGCCCTTTGAGCACAAATGGCAGGCTTTGTGCCTGCACCGGGGTCATGGTGGTGTAACCCAGCGTGTTCAGGTTGGCGAGCAGTTCCGCAGACAGCGGCAGGGAAGAAAAAGAGGCATCAGTCACGGGAGCAGCCTGTGGCAAAGAAAGGTGGCAAGGAGACCAGCCACGCACGGCCAGTGTATACGCCTAGTGTAGCAGTTGTGGCATCGCGGTGAGGATCAAATTACCCCGCAGTTGGGGTCTCCGGCTGGCACCTCTGATATAGTACCGGCAACCGGGAAATCTGCTGATCATGTCATTATTCCATCACCCCGCATGCCTGACTCACCTGCACCGCGAAGAGCTCGCCACCGGACTGGTGCGCGTGGGCTGTCATTACGCCCCTGAACGCCTCTGCGACGACAGCTTTGCCCAGGCAGACATCCCCCTGCCGCCCTCCCTGAGTACGGCGGTGGCCAAACGCCGCAGCGAATATCTGGCGGGGCGATGGTGCGCCCGTGAAGCACTGGCGATGCTGGGCATTAAGGGTATCCCGGCCCTGGGACCCGACCGGGCACCACAATGGCCCGCTGGCAGTCTGGGCAGCATTACCCACAGCCAGGGCATTGCTGAAGTGATGGTCGCCGATGCACGCCATTGGCTGACCGTAGGGCTGGACACAGAGCAATGGCTCAGCGCAGAACGGGCAGCCCGTCTGTGCCGGGAATTGCTGACCCACGAAGAACGCGAACAGCTGGAAGGGTTATCGGATATTCAGCGCGCCAATCGCATCACGCTGATTTTTTCCGCCAAGGAAAGCCTGTTCAAGGCGCTCTACCCGATCACCGGAAAACGCTTTTATTTCCATGACGCGGAGCGCCGGGAGACCCGCTCACTGACCCTGCTGAAAACCCTGTCGCCAGACTGGAAGCTTGGTGCCACCATCCCTTTTCGCTGGCGCGAACGGCAGCAAGGTGTGCTGAGCTGGATTGCCCTGCCCCGTTAACGGCTTACGCTGCCATGCCCTTGCGACACAGCCGAGGGCAATCTTCACACAACGCCGCCTCCGGCAAACGAAAACGAATACAACAGGTGCGCCGCACGGTCATCACAGTGCCGGTGTTGGCGTTCATCCTGTCCTGGTAGGCCCCAAACAAGGGGTTTCTGTCACCGTTTTCAAAGCTGGGCTGATCAAGCAACGCTCGCCCCGGCGCCCAGAGCACCTCCGGCAAGCCGGCCCCTTTCAATTCCCCCGTGAACCAGTGGATGTAACGGCTGGCATTACTCCACAGCACCCGGGTGGATAACCCCAGTGCCTGCTGCCAGGCAGTGATAACCGGTTGTAAATTATCCCGCATTATTCCCTCGAATCGGGAAAGCGGGTGCGCGGTTGCCACAAGTTGTTGTCCGTCATCCGGCAACACGAAGACACCGGGCAACCCTTGCGCATCCACCTCAACCGCCAGCACCTCCACCGACAATGGTAATTCACGTTGCAGGATCAGGTTGGCCGCAAGCACCGGCGGCAACAGCCGCAAGAAATAGTATTTACTCCAGATGGAGAGCAGTGCCCGCTCGTCCTCCCCCTTCAAGTCAGGGCGAAATTGATGCAACGACTGCCGTAACCGGCCGGCATCAAACAGATCGGTTAACGGGATGGCCGTATCGTTCGGCTCGGCCAACCGTAACAAGTGGCCATAGGAAGAGAAGCCCCCTTGAAACAAGGGGGCCAGAGCAGGAATCATCAGCTTGCACAGGCCGTTTCGAGCGGCCGGCTCTGCCGTTCTATCAACGCATCCACCACTTCCTGGGAGCGTACCGCCAGGATCGACAACAGGGTGTCGCTGAGGCCATGAGTTTCTTCACAACACCCCTGCAGGAACACATTGGCATGGCAGCCTGATGCCATGGGCAAACGGTAACAACGCTCCACGTCTTTCTCGGACATCCAGTCCGCCATGGGCGAGAGCAACTGCTCATGGCCATTACGGTTATAACCGGTGGCCAGCACCACCCCATCGTAGACTTCGGTCTGTTCCACGCCGGTGTCCTTGTTGCGCAGGGTCAACAGCACACGGGTGCCATCATTCTGCACACCAACGATATCGCGGTTGGACAGGAAGCGGTGCTGCATCTTGCCGGTGACTTTCTGCAGGTAAAGACGCTCGTAGATCTGTTCAATTTCCGCCAGATCCACTACCGCGTAATTGGTCTGGCTGAAACGCTTGAGAAAATCCTGCCGCTCGGATTCCGGCCGGGCGTAGATAGTATCCGTGAACGCTGGATCGAAAATTTCGTTCACAAAAGCACTGTCATCGGCCGGGTGCAGGGCCCGGCTGCGGCTGACCAGATCCATCTTGCCATCCGGGTACTGGTCCATCAGATCCAGGTAAATTTCAGCGGCACTCTGGCCTGCTCCGATCACCGCAATACGTGGCGTTTCGTGGCGAGCAAACCGCTCGTATTCGTGTTTATAGCGCGATGAGTGAACCATGTTTTCACCCATCTTCCCGGCGAACACCGCCGGAATCTTCGGGTAACCACCGATGCCGATAACCAGGTTTCGAGTAAAAATCTCTTGCTCACTACCGTCGGCATTACGCGAACGCACGCGCACCCATTCCACTTCACCACCCTGCTCCACCGGCTCAATGGCAATCACTTCCTGACCATAGTGCACATGCTCTTTAAACTGATCGGCGGACCAGCGCATGTAATCGTTATATTCCACACGGGTAGGAAAAAACGTGCCCATGTTGATAAAGGAATCGAGACGATTGTTGTCATGCAGATAATTAACAAAGGTGAAACGGCTGGCGGGATTGCGCAGGGTCGCCAGGTCTTTCAGAAATGACACCTGCATGCGAGTACCTTCCAGCAACATGCCGCCGTGCCATTCAAAACGAGGCTGCTTTTCCAGGAAACAGTAACGCAGACCATCCAGGTCTTTCTGCTCGTCCAGTGCAATGGCAATGGCCAGGTTCGCCGGGCCAAACCCAATACCAACGACATCGTATTCCTGAGAATGAACGATCATGGTGATATGTCCTCAATGTGGCGGAGACCGAACGGCCTCCGGTTTATCCATACACCGACCACCGAAGAATTCGGACAGTCAGCCACTTGCTGCCGGATAGTGGTGGGCAGCGCGCCATGGCGGTTCAGAGTGAAAAAATCCGAACCGTGATTTTCAGCTCAGCTCGCAACGCTCAAAAAACGCATCACGATGCAGCACCATCAGGGCTGCGCGCTTGTGCGGAAAATCAAACTCCTTTGGCTTGGCAAATCGCCTGGCTTGAAGGTGTTGAATCATCCTGTCGTTATCCGAGCGTGGCTCGGACACAATCCTTGTGGTACGACAATCATCGAGAAACAGGTAATGGCAGAGCGCATTCAGCCATGCCTTTACCTTGTGCGGGCCACGGTGATGGTCTTCGCCCACCAGCATGTGAATCCCGCGATCAAAATCCTGTGCATCGTAATAGGGTGCGATGCGATCTTCCTTGGCCCAATACGCTTCAAAGTAAGCGAAGGGCTCATCATCTATGCAACCGATCAGGTTAAGCACTCGCGATTCTTTCGCCTGGCTCTCCAGGTATGCGCGATGCTCTTCCAGGGTGCCGCTCTGTTCCCAGAAGGCAGCCACACGCTCGCTGTTCTGCCAGCGCATGAAACGGTGCAGGTCTTCCTCAATATCCAGCGTGCGCAGAGACACCCACGCCTGAATACCGGTATCAAAACGGCGGTACACTTCCCCCGCCGGCTTGGCGCGGCGTCGTGGGTGACGCCGGCCGGATGCATCCATGATCATGGTGACCGGATACGGCAAGGCATCGCCCTGGCTTAACCAGTCACCGGGCAGCTGCCAGAACATGTCGCGTTCCAGCCGTGCTGTCTGATTTTCTTCCTGAATCATGAACGCAGCGTTAAAACCGCTCTCAAACTGCAGGGCTTCCATATCCGGCTGCGAGACAAAGAACGCCCAGGCAGCACGCAGAAGCTGCGTCGGTTCCTGACAATGCTGCTCCACACGGGCGATGCCGTCGGTCAGTTCCACCGTAAGCAGATCCTGGTCGTCCCACTGGCACCGCCACTGCGGTGCCAACTCCTGTTCGAACACATCCAGCCGCTGCCCGGTGGGCAGCGGAATGGATCGGTGAAGACTCTTACCAGGCATAGGTCACGCTGCCGATAACATTGCGACGGTCGCCGTACCAGCAGTAGTAGTCACAGGTCGCAACGTACTGCTTGTCTTCCAGGTTCTTGGCCGCCACCTGGAACTTGAAGTCCTTGTAGCGGTAGCTGACAGTGGCATCCCAGACCGTGTAGGACGGCACTTTCAGGGTCTCGGTGTTATCACCGTAGGTATCACTGACATAACGCACACCGGAACCAATGGCGAAGCCGTTCAAGGGGCCACCCAGGAAGGTGTACTTGGCCCAGGCCGAATACAGGGTATCCGCGATATTCACCGGACGATTACCTTCTTCAGCCGGTGTGCTATCGGAAACGATTTCCGGATCCATCCAGGTAGCGTTGGCCAGCAGGCTAAAGCTCGGGGTGATATTGGCAACAGCTTCCAGCTCGATGCCTTCACTTTCCACTTCTCCGATTTGCTGGAACGCGGGTGTACCGGTTTGACCGGAGGCCAGATTCTCCTGAGTAATTTTGAATGCCGCCGCATTGAAGTAACCATCAATACCTTCCGGCTGGAACTTCATACCCACTTCGATCTGATCGCCCTCTTGCGGCTTGGCCGCGTCGCCATTCTGGTCCAGTTGCAGAATCGGCTGGAAGAACTGCGAGTAGCTGGTATACGCAGTCAGGTTGTCATTGAGCAACCAGGCCAGGCCGGCATTGGCTGTCCACTTGTCGTTGTCGATATTCTGCTCAACGCCGGTGGATTTATTCTCGATATCGCTACTGGCCCGATCAAAACGGGCACCTACAGTCAGCACCAGATTGTTGTCGAACTTCATTTGGTCCTGGAGATAGCCACCGACCTGATAAGCATCAATGGTGGTTCGCTGACGGCTGGTCACCTCTGTACACACAAAGGTGGCGAAATTACAGGAAACGGGGGTCAACTCATCCGCGTTTCGGTACTGCGGATCAAAAGGATTCAGCGTCGCCGGCGCGAAGATACCCGGCGCCGCTTCGTAGCCCATCAGCGGGTTGCCAAAGCTCTTACCGTCGATGTGCAAGCTTTGGTAATCAATGCCGGCCAACAACGTATGCTCCACATTGTTGATCGACCACGTATGAATCAAACGGTTATCCAGGTTAACGCCGTAGGCATCGCCATCTTCATCGCTAAGCCCACGAATCACCTGCGAATCACCACTGCCCGGCAGATAGCCCAGGGAGTACATCTGCTTCAGATCCACATCGATTTGCTGGTAGCGAGCACTTTGCTGGAAAGTGGTCGAATCATTGAACGCATGGTCCAGCTGATAACCGAAAGAAACCTGGGTACGTTCAAACTGCTCGTAATCCAGATTACCGATGGCAACGTCATCGTCGATTTTGCCATTGGGGTTCGGCGAAATTGTGCCGCTGGAGGGCAGGAACTGCAGGTAAGGGTCGGAATCATCTTTCTGATAGGACGCCAGCAATGTCAGCTCGGTCCGGTCACCCAGGCCCAGCTTCAAGGACGGTGCCAGCATGGTGCGCTCGGCTTCCAGATCATCAACCTGAGTGCCGTTTTCACGACCAAGCGCGACAACACGCCAGGACACATCTTCCGACGGAGCACCGCCCACATCCACCGACAGCTGTTTGCGATCATAGCTACCGTATTCTGCAGTCACGGAACCAAAGGAATAATCCTGAGGGCGCTTGCTGATAACGTTAATCACGCCGCCCGGAGGAGTCTGGCCATACAAAACGGAAGCCGGGCCACGCATAATTTCTACACGTTCCTGGGCAAAAGGATCCAGCTGCCAGCTGTAAAAGCCATAGGAATAAACCCGGGTCCCATCACGGTACAAACCGTTATTGGCCTGTTTGAAACCGCGAATAACAAACCAGTCTTGCTTGTTATCTTCGCCGTAAAAGTTCGCCTGAATACTGGGCGTGTACTGCAGGGCATCGGCAATGCTCACCGAGGCGCGATCATCCATCTGCTCGCGGGTAACAATAGAAACGGCACGCGGCGTTTCTTTCACCGGCGTATCCGTCTTGGTGGCAGTGAGGCTTCGCTGGCCCACATAGCCGAAGTCGTCTCCGCCGTACACGTCTTCTGACTGCTCGGCATTCACCTCGATAGTCTGCAATTCATCAGCGTCCTGCTGCTCGTCTGCCCAGACGGGTGACGCCGACAGTGCCGCGGCTACCGCCAGCGCCAACGGATTGCGGCCCCACTTAAGCCCCCGGATCAGCCCGCTCTCGGTCCGATTCCCCATGGTCGTTCTCCTAACAATCGTAAAAATTACAGTAATAGGAATGATTCGCAACTGCATTATACAGATTACAAACCTTACGACTAGTGCACAAAAAAAGTGATTAGCCGGGCATTTCAGTCAATGGCTGCTGAGCTTTGCTCTGCCCAAGCCGGGCCGGCAGGCTCTGTAAAAAGGTGGCCTCACGCACAATCGTCAAATGATCCGCCGGTACGGTGTCGCTGTGGGCGAAATCAACCCACGCGGCCAGCCCGTTCTCAAGAGTCCGGGCACGGCCCGCCGGCTCACTGGCCCACCAACTGTGTACCGGGGTTTGCAATGTCGGCAGCTGATAGCCCCAACACAAATCCCGCAAATGTTGCTCCACCGCCCAGGCATGCAATAACTGCGCAGCACTATCGGCCACCGCCGGCTCAATGGGTTGTGTGGCCAGCCATTGCGCAAAGTTCTGCGGCCACTGCGCCGGTTTGCTGTCACGCAGACGCGCAATGCAATCATCCAGCGCCGTGGACGACGCCGAGGTCAGCAGCATGCCCAGATGTTCACGTAACGTCTGCTGCGCCTGCGGCGATGACCACTGGTCTTCCGCCACTTCGTGGCCCGGCACATAGGTATCCAGCAAGCCTACAAAGGCCACGGTTTCACCGGCCTGCTCCAGCCGATGGGCCAGTTCCATGGACAAGGCGCCCCCCAGTGACCAGCCCAGCAGGTAGTAAGGGCCTTCCGGCTGCTGCTGACGCACCGTGCGGTAATAGCGTTCGGCCATTTCATTCAGTGACGGATCAAACCAGCCAGGCTCCAGGAAACTGCGCGATTGCAGGCCCCGTACCTGCCACTGCCCTTCCAGGCTGGCGGCCAGGGCCTGGTAACCGGTGGTGCGTCCCGTCACCGGATGCGGGCACCACAGCACAGGTAGATCCCCGGTCCGGTTCAGGGGCGTTACCAATGCCGGATCGGCACAGGCTTCACGGGGCGCATCCGCCAGAGCCAACAATGCCTGCAAGGCCTGACGGTAACGGCCACACCAATGCGCAATCTGCTGCTCGTCATACACACTGGAGGCAAAATCCCAGACCAGCTCCAGCTGACCGCCGACCACCTGACCGTTAATCGCCAGGGGCGAGGCCATGGGATTGTCGCCCGCCTGGGCAGAGCCACCACCGCGCAACGGCGTAAAGCCCTGAACCAAGGCATCGTCGTGGTACTGCCCCAGGTAGTTGAATGTAACCGGCGCATCGGGACTGTTATTCAATGGGGTGTCAGCAAGAAAGCGCAAAGCGCCATAGCCCACACCGCCATCCGGTTCGATTTGCTGTAATTGTTGCGATACCGCAAACAGGTGCTGGCGCGGGTCGTCGGAGAACGGCAGCGATACCGGATACAGGCTGGTAAACCAGCCCAGCGTCCGACTCAGGTCCATGCCCGGCGCCAGGCGGGTTTCACGGCCGTGCCCTTCCAGATTGATAACCAGGGGCGAATTCCCTGTAGGAGCGGCGCTCGAGCCGCGAATCGCATCCAGAGACTTTTCTCGCGAGCGGGTTCGCGGCTCGAGCGCCGCTCCTACAGATGAGGGCTTCAAGGTGCGGGAGAGCGCAGTCAGCAAGAGTGCCGGCACGCTAACCCCCAGCTTGGTTGGCGCATCCTGTAGCAGCCGGCGGGTATCCGCCTTGTCCAGCGACAAGATGGCACTTTGCTTTTCGGCGTACGCAGGCAAGGCAGCAGAAGCCTTGTCCGGTTGCTGGGCCAGCCAGAACGGCAAGCGCTCATCGCCGTTTTTCTGCAACCATTGCAGCAATGCCTGATGCCAGTCGCCCAGATTGTGGGTACGCTCCGGAAAGGTTATCGCCTGGCCCGCCAGTGCCTGCCCATAGGCACCGAGCAAATCGTCCAGCAGAATACGCCAGGACACCCCATCCACCGCCAGGTGATGAATCACCAGCAACAATCGATCCGGCTGCTGCGGAGTTTGCACGTAAAGCACACGGAACAGTTCCCCTGCTCCGATGTTCAGGCTTTGCTGGGCCTGTTCACACAATGCGGATACCGACGCATCATCCGGCGCCTGTCGCCACCACAATAATTCATGTCCCGGCGCGTCCGCCGGCAAACAGGTTTGCGTCCAGCCGTTCTGCTCACGGGTAAATTGCAATCGCAGGGCGTCGTGCTGTTGATACAAGGCCTGAAGCGTCGCCTCCAGCGCCGGCCGCTCCATGGGAGCATCCAGCGCCAGCCACAGGTGCTGATTCCAGTGACTGGGGCTGGGCGGATTCAGGGAAAAGAAATGCTGCTGAATGGGCAGCAGGGGTAGCGCGCCCTGCAAGGGCTGTTGAGAAATAACTGACGCCTGGGCACTCACTGCCTGCACCGCCAGCGCTTTCAACACCGGCTGCTCGAACAGATCCTTAGGCGTTAACGCCAAGCCTTGCTGGCGGGCTCGGCTGACCACCTGCAAGGCAAGAATGGAGTCGCCGCCCAGCGCAAAAAAATTATCATCGCGGCTGACGGTTTCACGGCCCAGCAGTTGCTGCCAGATCGTCGCCAGCGTCTGTTCATTATCCGTCTGTGGTGCGTCACCTTCGCTGGCGGTTTGCCACTGCGGCGCCGGCAACGCCTTGCGATCGACTTTGCCTGCCGGGGTCAGCGGCAAGGCTTCCAACACGACCAACTGGCTGGGCACCATATAGTCGGGTAAAGATTGGGATAAGTCATCGAGGATAGCGGTAACGTTCAGCGATGGGGCCTCGCTGCGCTCGTTTCGCGGCTCAAGCGCCGCTCCTACAGAGGGGCGTGCGACGATGTAGGCTACCAAGCGATCCCCCGTCGGCGATGGCTGCGCCACCACGGCGGCCTCACGAATCTGTTCATGGCCCAGCAGTTGGCTTTCAATTTCGCCCAGCTCAATACGGAAGCCGCGGATCTTCACCTGCTGATCCACGCGGCCCAGGTATTCCATCACGCCATCGTCCCGGTACTTCACCAGGTCACCGGTGCGGTACATGCGCTCGCCGGGTTCGCCGAAGGGATCCGGCAGAAAGCGTTCGGCGGTCAAGTCCGGGCGCTGATGATAACCCCGGGCCAGGCCCACTTCGTTGCCGATATACAGTTCCCCGGCGACGCCGACCGGCACCCGATTAAGATCCTGATCCAGCACATACAATTTTCTCGGCCCCACGGCGGTGCCGATGGGCGCGTAGGCACTGGTCAGGGAGTCCCCTTCATAGGCGGCCCACAGCATCGGGGTGACCACGGTTTCGGTAGGACCGTAACCGTTGAGAATGCGCTGCGGTTTCAACACCTGCTGCATGCGTTCGAAGGTTTCCCGGGTAAAGGCTTCGCCCCCCAGGGTCCAGGAACGCACTTTCAGTGCGGTTTTTTCCTGTTCGATCCAGTCCAGCAGCGGGCCCATATAGCTGGGCGGAAAACAGGCCACGGTGACGCCTTCGTTTTTCAGCACCTCACAGCATTGTTCCGCGCTCCACAGTTGCTGGTCACGAATCACCACACGGGAACCAAAGGCCAGCGGCACCGTCCAGCGCTCTACGGCGCCATCAAAACTGATGGAGGCGAACTGCAGCTCCACATCATCCGG
>NZ_LWFX01001620.1:0-515 GCF_001635175.1 Alcanivorax sp. HI0083
CACAGCCGCTGCATTACTGTTGCCGCCAGCACAGCCCACTGCAGGGGCAGAGACAGCAAAGACGGGGTCCCGGTGATGGATCCGAGGAGACGCTCATGGCAAAAAACGCAGCCCCCGCGCTGGAAACCTCGCTGGATAGCCTGGAAACCCTGGTGGAACGGATGGAATCCGGTGAGTTGACCCTGGAAGACTCCCTGAAAGCTTTCGAGGAAGGCGTACGCCTGTCCCGGGAGTGCCAGCAAGCTCTGCAGCAGGCGGAACAAAAAGTCCGCATCCTGCTGGAACAGAGCACCGCAGCCGATCCTGAGCCCTTTACCGGTGGTGATAATGAACAGTGAGACGGCGAGCGAATTCGCTGCACTGGACCAACTGACCGACACTGCCAAGGCCCGCCTGGAGCTGGCCCTGGACCACTACCTGCCCACCCAGAGCGCCGCCTCCCGGCTCAGCCAGGCCATGCGCTACGCCGCCCTCAGCGGCGGTAAACGCATTCGCCCTCTACTGGTCTACGGCGC
>NZ_LWFX01001621.1:0-835 GCF_001635175.1 Alcanivorax sp. HI0083
TCATCATCCATTTCAATGAAGTCCTGGAGAAGGAAACCATTGTTGCCGGTGAGAGCTTGATGCTCACCAAAGGTGGGGCGCAAGAACCGTTCAGCTGGAAGCTGGATGGCAGTGCCTTGATCATCACTCCGGATGCCCCGGTGGAATATGGTGTGGAGTACGTAATTACCACCACCCCGGATATTACGGATCTGGAAGGTAACCCCTTGCAGATGCTGGATACCCTGGAAGGGGATAACAGCCTGGACTTCAGCCTGCCGGAGTATGTGGTCAATGATCCGGACGATGTGCGCAGAGGCCCATTCGCAGCCACCGTCTACCCGGGCTTCCCCTGTGCCAGCAGTAATGCCAGCCAGGCCGAGATTGATGCCGGCACCCAAGGCGTGTGCATCTCCTCCAACGAGGAAAGTGCGCAAGTGGAAGTGGATGAACTGCCGATTGTGGATCTGCCCGCAAACCGCTCCATTCGTGTGCGTTTTTCCCAGAACATGGATCCGGCAACCATCCTCCTCGGCGATACCTTCCTGGTGCAAAAAGACGAAGGCGGCAGCTGGGTCGACGTGGAGGGTGAACTGGTGCTGGACCCACGCGCGCTGACGTTCACACCAGAGCAAGCCTGGGAAGAGGGTGCTCTGTANCGTTATGTGATGACATCCAATGGCGGTGGCACCGGTTGTGCGGGTATGTGTTCGGTGGATGGTCTGCCGCTGCAGACAGCGCTGTTGCTTGGGGCTGGCCAGAAAGAAGGGGGCCCGGACATGGAGATTCTGTTCCAAGTCGGGCCGGCGGCGACCACCGTGTTCCAGGAACTGGCCAACCTGCCCAGTGCCGATGT
>NZ_LWFX01001622.1:0-436 GCF_001635175.1 Alcanivorax sp. HI0083
TATGGAAACCCTGCTGACGCAGGACTTCCTGTTTGGCGATGCCCCCAATGCCGGTGATTTTTCCGCGTACCACAGCTTGTGGTTCCGCCGTGACCTGGCCGGGCGAAACATTGCGGCCAGCCACCCGAAAGTGGATGCCTGGATGAATCGCATGCAGGCCTTCGGGCAGGGTACGCGCAAGGATATCAGTGCGGACGACGCACTGGAGATTGCTCGACAGGCGGCCCCTCGCGACTTGCCTGCCCAGGCTGAGCAAGAACCATTGTTGGGGCAGCCGGTGCGAGTCGCGCCGTCAGACTATGGCCGTGATCCGGTGTTCGGCGAGCTGTGTTATTGCGATGAAAGCACGCTGGTGGTTCGACGCGATGATGCCGTGGTGGGGCAGATTCAGGTGCATTTTCCCCGCGACGGGTTTGTTTTTTCCAAAGCAGACTGA
>NZ_LWFX01001623.1:0-2237 GCF_001635175.1 Alcanivorax sp. HI0083
CCCTGAAGAGGTACGAGTGGCTCTGGTCGACGGACAACGTCTGTATGACCTAGATATTGAACACCGCACACGAGAACAGAAAAAAGCCAACATTTACAAAGGCAAGATCACCCGGGTAGAACCGTCCCTGGAAGCGGCTTTTGTAGACTTCGGCGCCGAGCGCCACGGCTTCCTTCCCCTCAAGGAAATTTCCCGCCAGTACTTCCAGAAAGACCCCAAAGACATTCAGGGTCGCGTTAACATCAAGGAAGTCATCAAGGAAGGCCAGGAAGTCATCGTTCAGGTGGCCAAGGAGGAGCGCGGCAATAAAGGCGCCGCCCTCACCACCTTCATCAGCCTGGCTGGCCGCTACCTGGTACTGATGCCCAACAACCCCCGTGCCGGCGGCATCTCCCGTCGCATCGAAGGGGAAGAGCGCGCGCAACTGAAAGAAGCGCTGGGTGCACTGACCATTCCCGACGAAATGGGCGTGATCGTGCGCACCGCCGGGCTGGGCCGCAGTGCTGAAGAGCTGCAGTGGGACCTGAACTACCTGCTGAAGCTATGGACCTCCATTGACGATGCCTCCCAGGATCGCAAGGCGCCCTTCCTGATCTATCAGGAATCCAACGTCATCATTCGCGCCATCCGCGACTACCTGCGCAAAGACATCGGCGAAGTGCTGATCGACTCCAAAAAAGTCTACGACGAAGCCCAGGGCTTTGTTCAGCAGGTGATGCAGGACTTCCAGCACAAGATCAAACTGTACGACGACGAGACCCCGCTGTTCTCCCGTTTCCAGATTGAATCGCAAATCGAAACCGCCTTCGAGCGGGAAGTGAAGCTGCCCTCCGGTGGCTCCATTGTCATCGACCCGACAGAAGCACTGGTGTCCATCGACATCAACTCCTCCCGTGCCACCAAGGGCGCGGATATCGAAGAAACCGCCCTGAACACCAACCTGGAAGCCGCCGAAGAAATCGCCCGGCAGCTGCGCCTGCGTGATATCGGCGGCCTGATCGTGGTGGATTTCATCGACATGGGCCCCGCACGCAACCAGCGTGACGTGGAAAACCGCATGCGCGATGCGCTGGAGCAAGACCGGGCCCGCATCCAGCTGGGCCGTATCTCCCGCTTCGGCCTGCTGGAACTGTCCCGTCAACGGCTTCGCCCCAGCCTCGGCGAGACATCCAGCATCGTCTGCCCGCGTTGCGACGGCCAGGGCCATATCCGTGATGTGAAATCACTGGCGCTGAGCATTCTTCGTCTTATCGAAGAAGAAGTGATGAAAGAGCGCACCGGCGAGATTCAGGCCCAGGTGCCGGTGGCCGTGGCCACCTACCTGCTCAATGAAAAGCGTGATCCCCTGCGCGCCATTGAGAAGAACCACAATGTTCGCGTGGTCATCATTCCCAACCAGAACCTGGACACGCCCCACTTCGAAGTTGAGCGCATCCGTGATGACCAGACGTCCGCTCAGCTGAGCCACGAGATGGACCTGCTGGAGGGCAACAAGGATGCCGATATCGCCTCCGCCCAGGACACGGAAATCAAGACCCAGGAGCCCGCCGTCAAACTGATGGCTCCGGACACCGCCCCACCGCCGCCCAAACCGGCAGCTGCCGCACCGACAGCGCAGGCCCAGAACCTGGGTCTGCTGGCGCGTCTGTTCACCTGGCTTGCCCAGGTCTTTACCGCTGAGCCCAAGCCCGCCAAGGTGAAGAAAGAACAGCCCCAGCGCAAAGGCGATAACAAGCAGCGCCAGCAGCAGAACGCCCGTGGCCGTGGTGGCAACAACCGCAACCGCAACGACAATCGTAATGACGGCCGCAACAACGATAACCGCGGCAAGAACGACAACCGCAACAAGCGCGATGGCGGCAAAGCAGGCGATAACGACAATCGCAATAACCGCAACAAACGCCAGAACGACAAGGATGGCGGCCGCAAGAACGACAACCGCCAGGCAGACAATCGCGCTTCCGACAATCGCAACGATAACCGTAGCGATAACAAGGACGACGGTAACCGTAACGAGCGTCGTGGCCGTAATGACAACCGTCGCAACAACCGCAACAATGACAACCGTGGCGACGGTCGTAACGACAACAAGGCAAATGACAGCGGCAAACCGCGTAACAACCGCAAGCCGGACAATGCTGCTGACAGCGCCGACAGCAAAGGCAACGACAAGGGCCCGAAAGCCCCCCGCCGCACCGATGCCAAAGACGATCGTCCGCTACGCGAACGCCAGCGTC
>NZ_LWFX01001624.1:0-613 GCF_001635175.1 Alcanivorax sp. HI0083
CTGCTGGGACAATGCTTGTGCCGAGAGTGTCTTTGCCTTGCTAAAAAAGGAGTGGACTCGCCCTCTTGGAGAGATAGGCCGAGACGAAATGGCGAGCGAAGTTCGTTACTATACGGACCAGTACTATCCCAATGTGCGTCGGCACATGGCACTGGGAGGAGTTACCCCCAGTGCCTATGCTGCGACCGTTTAATCATTAGGTGTCTACTAAATCGGGGGCACTCCAAGCTGTCAACTATCAACTATCAACTGTCAACTATCAACTGTTAACTGAAAAAGTGACCAAATGCTTGGTGCCCAGGCGGACATGCAGGTTGTCGCCTTCCACTACATTGGTGTGGCTGTCGGTCTGGCAGAGCAGGGTTTCGCTGGCATCGACGCGTAGATGGTAGAGGATGTTGGCGCCGGTGAATTGGCGTCGGGTGACGGGCAGTGCCAGGGGGGCGGATTCGTCGGCAATCACGTCTTCCGGGCGGAGTAGTACTTCTACTTCCGTGCCAGGTTTCAGCGGTGCATGGCTGCGACCGCTGACATCGCCCAAGCTGGTGTGAACGGTGTTGCCATCGCGTACGGTGCCGCGCAAAAAGGTGCCGTAACCGGCGAACTCTGCCAC
>NZ_LWFX01001625.1:0-473 GCF_001635175.1 Alcanivorax sp. HI0083
GTCACCGGCAGTGCCGCCGAAGTGGCCAGCCTCAGCGACGCCTTTGCCGCTGCCGTGCAGGTGTTCAGCAGCGCCAACGACACCCTGCTGGACAACCTGCACCAGGTGGAAACCTCACTGGAGAAATCCGCCGCCCGCGCCGACGAGCAACTGGGCTACTACGTGGAGCAGGCCCGCGAGGTAATCGAGCTGAGCATGGCCTCGCAGAAAGACGTGATCGATGCCCTGGCCAGCCTGCGCCATGGCGAAGCGCCCGCGCAGGATGGCCAGCGCACGGCTTCCGAGGTCAATTGATGGACGAATTACACGACAGCGATGCCCAGGCCTCGCCGGTCTGGGCCATCTTCTCGGACCTGATGGCCGCCCTGGTGGGCATTCTGGTGCTGCTGCTGGTGTGGGTGATCGGCATCCAGCTGGAATTGAGCCAGTCTCTGGAACAGGAAAAAGCCAAACGCCTCGCCGAAGAACAGCGC
>NZ_LWFX01001626.1:0-771 GCF_001635175.1 Alcanivorax sp. HI0083
GTGGGGCACACCGAAAACACTGCCGTTTGAACCCAAAGATCACGTGGATGTGGGCGAAGCCCTGGACGGCGGGCTGGACTTCGAGCGCGCGGCCAAACTGTCCGGCGCCCGGTTCTCCGTGATGAGCGGCGGGTTGGCTCGCATGCATCGGGCGCTGATCGATTTCATGCTCGACATGCACAGCGATGAGCACGGCTACCAGGAAGTCTATGTACCGTTTCTGGTCGGGCCGGAAGCCCTGCGCGGCACCGGGCAGCTGCCTAAATTCGCGGAAGACCTGTTCAAGATGGAAGGGGAGCGTGAGCTGTACCTGATCCCTACCGCCGAAGTACCGGTGACCAATCTGGCGGCGGACGAGATTCTTGAAGCGGACACCATGCCGCGCCGCTACACCTGCCACACGCCGTGTTTCCGTTCCGAGGCGGGCAGCCACGGCAAGGACACCCGCGGCATGATCCGCCAACACCAGTTTGAAAAAGTGGAGCTGGTGCAGATGGTGCGTGCAGAGGAATCCGATGCCGCTCTGGAAGCGCTCACCGGCCATGCCGAAGCGGTTTTGCAAAAACTGGATCTGCCTTACCGGGTGGTGATCCTGTGTGGCGGAGATTTGGGCTTTTCCTCGTCCAAAACCTACGACATCGAAGTCTG
Organism: Alcanivorax sp. HI0083; assembly: GCF_001635175.1. Classification (NCBI taxonomy): domain Bacteria; kingdom Pseudomonadati; phylum Pseudomonadota; class Gammaproteobacteria; order Oceanospirillales; family Alcanivoracaceae; genus Alcanivorax; species Alcanivorax sp. HI0083. Next base: position 649 of record NZ_LWFX01001626.1, read on the forward strand.
GCTGCCGAGCCAGCAGCGCTATCGGGAAATCTCTTCCTGCTCCAACTTTCAGGATTACCAGTCGCGCCGTATGCAGGCCCGCTGGCGTAATCCGGAAACCGGCAAGCCAGAATTGGTACACAC
>NZ_LWFX01001627.1:0-734 GCF_001635175.1 Alcanivorax sp. HI0083
CCCCGGGCTGGATGTTGGCCCGTTGTTTCAGCGCGTGATAACTGGTGCCGTAGACCATGGAAAAGGCGGCGGCGGTGTGGTCATCCATGCCGTCAGGCACGGGGATCAGACGGTTCTCCGGCACCAGAATTTCTTCGGCAAAGGCACCGTAACCGGTGAGGCCCATGATCCGCTGGCCGGGTTTGAAGTTTTTCACGCCGTCGCCCACTTCCAGCACTTCGCCGGCCATTTCACCGCCCGGTGAAAACGGCAATTCCGGTTTGATCTGGTACTTGCCTTCGATAATCAGGGTGTCGGGGAAGTTCAGCCCGGCGGCTTTTACCCGCACCTTTACTTCGCCTTTGCCCGGCGCAGGGGATGCGATGTCTTCAATGACCAGCGTGTTGGCTGGGCCCAGTTCCTTGCACAGAATGGCGCGCATGTGGTGCTCTCCCGAAAATCAGAATTTTTATGTGTAGGAGACGCTAACGCCGATGGGGGCATTAGACAAATGCATGGGGCGCATTGAGAGGGATAAAGATAACTAATAGCTGCCTGGGAACCTCTGAAAAACTCCTTGCATGCTCAGCGTGGCCTGAAGCGTGCAGCTGTTGCGTCTTGTCTTGATGGTCAGGGTGGTTCCCTTTCCGAGAGGCAAGGCGCAGCAGATGTGCGCTTCAGGCCACGCCCTTCGGGTCATTCAGGCTGGCCCGCACTCGTTGTTGCGCTTTTTCGATGGATGGACATATCTCGAT
>NZ_LWFX01001628.1:0-609 GCF_001635175.1 Alcanivorax sp. HI0083
GCCACCGCTTTCAGACGATCCGCTCCGGCACGCAGGTCTGCGGCGTTGTCAGCCCCGTCTTCGTCCGCTTGCCTGGCGGCTTTGACGGCGGCCTTGTAAGCGGAGGAAGCGTCACCGACCTGTTTCTTCAATTCGGCAACCGGGTCTGCTTGAGCAACCGGTGCGGCAGCGGCGGGCGCGTTGGTCTTGGCTTCGCGCAGTTCCGCCTTGAGCGCATCCGCGTTGGCTTTCAGCGTGTCTGCCTGGGCTTTCAATTCAGCCACATTGTCCGCGCCTTCCGCCTCGGCGGCCTTGGCGGCTTTCACTGCCGCCTTGTAGGCGCTGGAAGCATCGCCGACCTGCTTCTTGAGTTTGGCCACTGCATCTTCTGCCGGAGCTGCCGCAACAGGGGCGCCGTCTTTGGCGTCACGCACAGCCGCTTTGGCCTTGTCGGCCACGGCTTTAAGTTGGTCCGCCTCGGCTTTCAGTTCAGCCAGATTATCGGCGCCTTCCGCCTCGGCGATCTTGGCCGCTTTCACCGCAGCTTTGTAGGCTTTGGAGGCGTCCAGTGAGGCTTGCTTCAGCGCGGCCACATCAACAGTACTGGCGGCGGCCGGGCCGGCTTCCTTC
>NZ_LWFX01001629.1:0-925 GCF_001635175.1 Alcanivorax sp. HI0083
GCATGGCCTGGCCGAGGCAGCCGTGGTGGTGGAGGGGGAGCAGGTGACAATCCGTTTCCGAGCGCCCTTGATGGATATCCTCGGCACCGAGCAGCCGCCAGCAGACGCCCCGGCCCGGGCCCGTTATGGCAAGCGTCTGGCACAGGTGGCGGCGCCACAGCCTTCGCCGGCTGCACAGTGTGAACCGGTCAGTGCTTCCATCAGCTCCGTGGATACCCTGTTTCCGGAGCAGCAGGCGCATGATTCCCATGATCATCACGATCACGACGCGCACAGTCACCACCAAGATGTGGAGAACGAGTGGTTATTTTCCTGCGCGTTTCCTGAAAAATTAAACGCCGTGGAGCTACCGTTTCTGGGCATCTTCTCGAGCCTGACCACCGAAGTGGTGTTGCTGTTGCCCGCCGGGCAGAACGCCTTGCGTCTGGCGCCGGATGAAACCCGCATACCGCTGGAGTAATGCCGCAGTGGGCTTGGTACTGGAACTCAACGGCCTGGAATACCGCCATCCCGGTCAGGTTCGTCCCTTCTTGCAGGTGCCGGACTTTGCCCTGCAGGCAGGGGAGCGGGTGCTGCTTCATGGTCCCAGTGGCTGTGGCAAAAGCACTCTGCTGTCACTGATTACCGGCATCCGGCCAATGCAGTGCGGGCGTGTTCAGGTTGCCGGCCAGGCTTTTTCTACGCTCTCCCAGCGTCGCCGGGACGCCTTTCGCGCCGATCACATGGGGGTTATCTTCCAGGCGTTCAATTTGCTGCCCTACCTGAGCGCCGTGGACAACGTTTGTCTTGCGGCCAGCTTCTCCCGCCTGCGCTGTGAGCGCGAAGCAGGGCGTCGCAAGGCGCAGAGACAGACTGCCGCCCGTGGCTTGCTTTCACGGCTGGGGCTGGATGACGGCACCGCTGACTTGCCGGCCTGGCAATTGTC
>NZ_LWFX01001630.1:0-7176 GCF_001635175.1 Alcanivorax sp. HI0083
CGGAAAGGGTCATCATGCCGTTGATCATGCCGCCCCAGCTGGGCGCCAGCAGCACGATGGAGAACACCATGCCCAGGGATTGAGCCCAGTCGGGCAGGGAGGAGTAGTGCAGGTGGTGCGGCCCGGCCCACATGTAAACCGCGATCAGGGCCCAGAAATGCACAATGGAAAGGCGGTAGGAATACACCGGCCGTTGGGCCTGAACGGGCACGTAGTAGTACATCATGCCCAGGAAGCCGGCAGTCAGGAAAAAGCCCACCGCGTTATGGCCGTACCACCACTGCACCATGGCATCGATGGCGCCGCTATAGGCGGAGTAGGACTTCATCAGGGAAACCGGTACTGCCAGGTTGTTCACCACATGCAGCAACGCGATGGCAATGATAAAGGCACCGTAGAACCAGTTGGCCACATAAATGTGCGAGGTCCTGCGCTTGGCGATGGTGGCAAAGAATACGGCCGCATAGGCCAGCCAGACCAGCGTGATCAGGATGTCGATGGGCCATTCCAACTCGGCGTATTCCTTGGTGGAGGTAAAGCCCAGGGGGAGCGTAATGGCAGCGGCGACAATCACCACCTGCCAGCCCCAGAAGCTGAATGCCGCCAGTTTGGGAAATGCCAGGACCGCGCTACAGGTGCGCTGGACCACATAGTAGGAGGTGCCCATGAGGGCTGAGCCGCCGAAGGCAAAAATGACCGCATTGGTGTGTAGGGGGCGCAAACGCCCGAAGCTTAACCAGGGGATATTGAAGTTCAGGGCAGGCCAGGCGAGTTGGGCGGCGATAAACACCCCCACCGCCATACCCACGATCCCCCAAACCACAGACATAACTGTGAATTGCCGAACAACCTTGTAGTTGTAATCTGGCGAAGCAACAGCATTTTCCATGTGCGTTTCCTTCCGATTTTTGTGCGAGCTGACTGTAACAGGCACAAACGCGGTCCTTTTTGATGCAGATCAAGTGGCGCTGTCGGTTGCTCACGCCTTGATCGGCAAGCCTGGGCGTCCGCACCCCAATTGCGGGCAATAGCCGCAAATGCTGTACGGGAATATCGCTATACTATTTCGGACTAAGTGAAATAGCGATAGCGATACGGCACATCCAGGCAGGACATTTTGCCCCACCCCTTTTGCGTCCAAATGCACACTCTCTTTGTGGGCAATTTAGGGGGTGAGGTCAACGGAAAGCGGGGATATTTTTGAATCTACGCAGAAGAATTGCGGGACAGGCCAAAAATCAGCGCCGTCAGGCAAGCCAGGAAAGTAACAGTGACGATGGCGGTGCCGAGCAAGCCGAACAGCACGATGGCACCAACCCCGCGATATAACTCCGTCCCTTCACCGGGGATCAGCACCAACGGGGCAAGGCCGCAAACCGTGGTGATGGTGGTCATGGCAATGGGCCTCAGTCTCGATGCCACCGCATCGCTGACCGCCTGCGCAGCAATGCTGCCGGCACGCATGTTCAGGGTGGCTTCGTGAACAATCAGGATAGGGTTGTTCACCACCGTGCCCATCAGAATCAGGAAGCCCAACATGGTAATCATGTCGAAAGGCTGACTGATACCAGCGGCATTTATCAGCGCGAGGCCCAGCAAACCGCTGGCAATGCCCAGTGGGATGGTGGTCATGATCAGCAGTGGGTAGCCCCAGTGTTTGAAAATGGCGACCAGCAGCAAATACACCAGCAGCAGGGCGACCACATAGTTACCGCTGAGCGATTGTTGTGTTGCCTGCAGCTGGTCGCTGGCGCCGGACAGGCTAATGCTGATGGTGTCCGGAATGGCCCCGTTGTCACGCAGCCGCTGGACCATGGTGCGCACCAGGGCCACGCCGCTTTCCAACGGCACTGACCGGGGCGGAATGATATTCAGCGTCACCGTGCGGCGGCCATTAACCCGGCGAACCACACTGGTATCCACGGTTTCCTGAAGGTCAGCCAGAGACGATAGCGGCACAGTGGCGCCAATAGGGGTATGTACCGGCAGGCCGGGCAAGGTGGTCAGAGACGGCGAGCTGCCAGTACGGTCGCTATAGGCGTAGATATCCACCTTGTCGTCACCAAGGAAGAATTCATCCAGGAAGGCGCCATCGGTGAGCGCCGCCACGGTATAGCCCAAATCACGGGTGGAGAAACGCACCTCCGCCGCGCGGCTCCAGATGGGGCGGACTTCAATCAGTGGCTGGGCCAGCGACAGACTGGCGGGCTGGGACTGGATGCGCGGATTGTCGAAGACAGTTTTCGCTTCCCGATACAGCGTTCTGGCCACATCATAAATCTCAGCCAGATCCTTGCCCGCCACATCCAGCGTCACGCTGCGGGTGCCGCCATCGTTGCTGGAAATGATCGAGCCGCGTGCCGCGAAGGCACGCATACCCGGGTATTGCCGGTAAACTTGGGTAATCCCGTCCATCATCGGTTCCATATGGGCCGGGTCCATGGGTTCAGCGATGATGCGCAGGTTCTCGGCGCTGACGCCCAGGTTCATGTACTTGAGTGGCGGCATGGACAGTTCGCCGCGGTCATAGGCCTGCGGGTCCTGGCCTACCAACGGCAACAGTTCTGCTTCCACTTCGTCAGCAATCGCGGCCATGGTCTCCAGATTGTAGCCGGGCGGGGCGTTCATGCTGGCAAAGGTCTTGGGCTCTTCACCCTCGGGCAGATATTCCGCTGGCGGGGTCAGGAACACCACAATGGCGGTGGCAATTGCCAGCGTAATGCCCAGGGTGGCAAGTTGGCGCGGGCGGGTGGCTAATAACTGTGTGGCCCAGCGATTGATCGCTCGCATCCACCGGCTGTGTTCACCGTCATGATCCATCACGGCGGAGAAATCCAGCCGGGCGGAGAGGGTGGGGATCACCGTCATTGCCACCAGCATGGAGACCAGAATCGAAGCGGAAACGGCAATGGCAATATCGGAGTACAGTTGCCCGGCTTCTTCCTGAATAAACACCACCGGAAGAAATACCAGCACCGTGGTCATGGTGGAGGCAAACACCGCCGGCCACACTTTCTGGATACCGCTCACCGCTGAGCGGATTCGATCAAGCCCTTTGCGCCGCTCCATTTCGATGCTTTCCAGCACTACAATCGAGTTATCCAGGGTCATGCCGATAGCGAAAGCAATGCCCGCCATGGAGATGACATTGATGGTTCGTCCGGCCAGCAACAGCCCCAGGAAAGCAGCGATGGTACAGATGGGAATACCAATCACGCCTACCGCAGTAATGCGTACCGAGCGCAGAAACAAAAACATGACCAGGGTGGCGAAGAGGGCGCCGATGCCGAGATTGATCCACACGTTGGCCACCGAGGCCTCCACGTAACGCACGTCGTCGGACATTAGCGACATGTCCATGCCGGCCGGTTCCAGCACCTCCTTTTTAATCAGGTCGACCTGCTCCAGCATTCCCTGCTTGATGTCGATTACGTTGGAGCCGGTTTCCCGGCGGACTGCCAGCATGATCACCGGATTGCCGTTAAAGCGGGATATCTGCCGCACGGGGAAGTGATCCATGACCACGGTGGCCACATCCTGCAAGCGCACCAGTGAGTCACCCTGGCGCTGCAAAATCAAATCGTTGAGATCATCCAGATTTTCGAAACGGCCCACGGTGCGAAGCAGGTAGCGCCGCTTTCCACTATCTACTTCACCGCCGGAAATATCCTGATTGCGTTCGCGAAGGGCATCGCGCACATCCACTACGGTCAGCCCGAACTGGGCCAAAGCCTGGGCATCGAGCAGCACCTGAATCTGCCGTTCAGCACCGCCACGCATTTCCACCATGGAAACGCCTTGCACGCTTTCCATGCGCGGGCGAACTTCATCGTCAATAAAGTCACGCATCATGTCCATGTCCAGGCCGCGGGGGTTGCCGGCCTGCGGGTAGACACTGAAATACATGAAGGAATTGCTGGAGAACGAAGAGGAGAGAATTTGTGGTTGGTCCACCGTATCCGGGTAGGCGGGGACCTGGCTGAGCGCGTTGTTCACCCGGATCAACGCATCGGTAATATCCACGCCAAAGGGGAATTCCAGCTCGATCTCCGCTTCGCCGCTGTAGGCGGTAGCGGTGAGGCGACGCAGATTGGGTAGATTGCGCAGGTATTCTTCCTGCTCAATCAAAATTTCCTTTTCCACATCTTGGGGCGTGGCGCCGGACCAGCGTGTTAGCACGCTGATGGTGCGCACTTCCAGATCCGGGATCATCTGCACAGGAATACGCAGCGCGGCAAGCACGCCGAGCAGGGTGATGATCAGCACGATCACCGTCATCAGGGTGCCGTTACGAACAATCCGTTCAAACATCAGCGGGTCACCTGAACACGATCACCGTCTCGCAACCCTTCGTTTCCACGGATTACCACCTGATCGCCCTTGCTGAGGCCTTCCAAAACGATTACCGGATCGGATTGCCCCGATCGCACCTTGATGGCGCGCCGCTGGGCGACTGCCTTATCGTCATCCGTGACCACAACCCACACCGACACATTACCCTGAACATCGCGGAGCAGGGCATCGCGGGGCACCACCGGCTCCGCATTCGGGGCCTGAATGGCCAGGTTGCCGAATACGGCCATGCCCGGGGTTAGATCTTTCGAATTCAGGCTTGCCCGCAGGGTGAATGTTCGGGCGGCCGGGTCATTCACCGGCACAATAGCCGTTATCTTCGCGGCCATGGTCCGTTCGCCGGCTGCCTGGGTTTGGGTGCCTGCCTTTTCCTGACGAATCGTAAGCGGGGTGCCTGTATTGATCTGGGAGTAATAACGCTGAGGCACCGCGAAATCTGCATGCAGAGAACCTGTACCCACCAACTCAAGCACTGGCGTACCGGGCACCACCCATTCGCCCACCTCGGTCAGCTTGGCGCTGATAACCCCCGGAAACGGCGCTTTCAGAGTGTGGCGCTGAAGCAACGCTTGCTGGCGGCCCACCTCGGCCTGACTGGCCGCCAGAGCCGCCTTGCTGGCCTCCACCTGGGATTCCAGACTGCGGACTTCGCTGGCGGCGATACTGCGGCGAGCAATCAGGCTACTGGCTTCATCCAATTGCCGCTGTAAATCCGCCAGCGTGGTTGCCTGCTGTTTATGGCTGGCTTTTGCCTGTTGCAAGGTTAGCCGGTTAATCTCGGCGTCCAGCGTCAGCAGCACGTCGCCAGACTCAACCCGGGAGCCGATATCTACGTTCAATTTGCTCACCAGGCCAGCCACTGAGGCAGAGAGCCGGGCGGACTGATCGGCTGCCAGGGTGCCATTGATCAGCAGTTCACGAACCGGTTTCTGCATTTCCACTGTGGCGACGGAAACCGGTACCGGATTGGCCTGCGTTATCAGTGGCAGGCAAAAAGAGACAAGCAGGCAGAAACGCAGCGCGAGCATAGACAGCAGAAACTCCGGCAGTAGAACAGTGTAATGGCGATAGCACCCAGACTAACGCGATTTAACTGGCCGGGGCGTCCAGATGCAAATACTAACCGTTAATGATTACAAGCTTTGCGTTGTGTGGGCGCTCTAGAGGAGCGTGGTGGATAACCCAACGGGAATTTCGTTGTGTGCCCATAACACCCATTGATACGCATAATGTATATTATGTTAAATAGAGTAATTGCCGTTATGGTTACATCTTTATTGGTCCACCCTCGCCACTGATTCGTACGCAACAGTTGTTGCGTCTGTCGTAAGCATTTCGAGTAGGATTGCTGACAGAGGAAATTACTTCCTTCAGCAACCCGTTCCTAGTGCATGCCTGGAGACCTTGTGGCCCAAGACACTCCTAGCCTGATCCAGGGCTCCATTACCCGCGCGCTGTTGACCCTGGCGATTCCGATTGTCTTCGCGAATCTTCTGCAGACGGCCTACCAGCTTACCGACACGTTCTGGGTCGGCCGACTGGGGGCGGATGCCGTTGCTGCGGTGTCGCTCAGCTTCCCCGTTTTGTTTTTCCTTATCTCGTTGGGAATTGGCCTTGCCGTTGCCGGAACAATTCTGGTTGCCCAGAACAAGGGGCGCGGTGATCTGGATGCGGTCAACCATGTGGCCGCACAGGCATTGATGGGCGTAATCGCCCTCTCCTTATTGCTCGCTGCCATTGGCTATTTTATTGCGGCACCGCTGGTGGCGTTTCTCGGTGCATCGGCATCCGTGCAGCCCCACGCCACGTCCTATCTACAGGTGTCTTTTCTCGGGCTGCCGTTCATGTTTGCCTATGTGATTTTTCAGTCGCTGATGCGTGGCGTCGGGGATGTAAAGACACCTTTACTGATCGTTGCGGGGACGGTGCTGCTTAATTTTGGGCTCGATCCGTTGCTGATTCTTGGTTATGGCCCGGTGCCGGCCCTTGGCGTTAGTGGCGCGGCAGCCGCAACCCTGGCTACCCAGGGCCTGGCCGCGGTGATCGGTTTGTTTATGCTGTTCTCGGGGCGCTATGGCATTCAGCTTGCCCGTTTGCACATGCGCCCGGATTTGCCCATGTTGTGGCAGTTGTTCCGGCTGGGGCTGCCTGCCGCCGTGGAACAGGCAACCCGGGCACTGGGGCTGATGCTAATGACCATCCTGGTGGCCGGGTTCGGCACCGTTGCGCTGGCCGCTTACGGCATTGGGTCGCGGATGCTGAGTTTTGTGATTATTCCAGCGCTGGGTCTCTCACAAGCCACCTCCACGGTGGTGGGGCAAAACGTGGGCGCCGGGCAGCTGGAACGCGCGGAACACACGACGTACCTCAGCGGCGCACTGGCACTGACGAGCTTGACGTTGGTTGGGGTGGTCAGTTTCTTCCTTGCCGCGCCGCTGGTTGAGCTGTTCGTGCCCGGCGAGGTCGCAGTTATCGAAGAAGGCGCCCGCTTTGTTCGCATCACCGCCCTCTCCTACGGCCTGCTCGGCGCCCAGATTGTGGTCACCGGAGCCTTTCGCGGCTCGGGCAACACGCTCGCCGCCATGGCCATCGCCTTGATTTCCCTTTGGGTGTTGCAGTTCCCGATTGCCTGGTTACTCACAGAGCGCACGCAACTGGGCGTGGCCGGAGTGTGGATTTCCTATCCGGTTCAAGCCTTTCTGTCGGCGCTGGTTGCCTGGGTATGGTTTAAACGCGGTACCTGGAAGCAGAAAAATCTGGTGGGAAGAACCCCTGAAGAAACCAAGGTGGCTCAGTATCCCACCGACACGGTAATGGATACCA
>NZ_LWFX01001631.1:0-1389 GCF_001635175.1 Alcanivorax sp. HI0083
AACCGCCATCGTTCTTAATCCGGCTGACCCGCTCTTCCTTGCAGAAAGAAACCAGCTTCTCATCTCTGAATACAGCGGCGCCAGCATCGTGCCCTGTGTGGAGACCCAGTATTATCATTTTCATTCCTCTGTTGAACCGGAACCCGGCAAGCCATCCCGGCCTGCGGTCAAATAAACCGCCCATTCTACATACTCTAGCCGTTGGCTGAACCAGAGCAGACAACTTAGCGAAACCCCGTCATTACGGTACAATGCCCCCCCTTACGCCCTGTTTGCTGAATTCAAGAGGTTCCCATGCCGCAGTATCGCTCCCGTACCACCACCCATGGCCGCAATATGGCTGGCGCCCGTGCCCTGTGGCGCGCCACGGGCATGAAGGACGGGGACTTCGGTAAACCGATTATTGCCATCGCCAACTCCTTTACCCAGTTCGTGCCCGGGCACGTGCACCTGAAGGACATGGGCCAGCTGGTGGCCGGCGAGGTGGAGAAGGCCGGGGGGATCGCCAAGGAATTCAACACCATTGCGGTGGATGACGGCATTGCCATGGGCCACGACGGGATGCTCTATTCCCTGCCCAGCCGCGACATCATTGCCGATTCCGTGGAATACATGGTCAACGCCCACTGCGCCGACGCCATTGTCTGTATTTCCAACTGCGACAAGATCACCCCCGGTATGCTGATGGCCGCCATGCGCCTGAACATCCCGGTGATCTTCGTATCCGGCGGCCCCATGGAAGCGGGCAAGACCAAGCTGGCCGAGGGCAAGCTGGACCTGGTGGACGCCATGGTGATGGCCGCCGATGACAGCGTGGACGAAGAAACCCTGAATGAAGTGGAGCGCTCTGCCTGCCCCACCTGCGGCTCCTGTTCCGGCATGTTCACCGCCAACTCCATGAACTGCCTGACCGAAGCACTGGGCCTGTCCCTGCCCGGCAACGGCTCACTGCTGGCCACCCATGCCGACCGTCGCGAGCTGTTCCTGGAAGCCGGTCGCCGCATCGTGGATATCACCCGGCGCTATTACGAGCAGGACGAAGAGGCCTTGCTGCCGCGCAATATCGCCACGGTTAAGGCGTTTGAGAACGCCATGAGCCTGGATATCGCCATGGGCGGGTCCACCAACACCGTGCTGCACTTGCTGGCAGCGGCACTGGAAGGCGAAGTGGATTTCACCATGGAAGACATCGACCGCCTGAGCCGCAAAGTGCCGTGCCTGTCGAAAGTGGCCCCGGCCACCCAGAAATACCATATGGAAGACGTGCACCGCGCCGGCGGCGTCATGGGCATTCTCGGCGAGCTGGACCGGGCCGGCCTGCTCAACCGGGACATCCCCATGGTGCATTCAGCATCCGTGGCCGAGGCCCTGGAGCATTACGACATCATG
>NZ_LWFX01001632.1:0-891 GCF_001635175.1 Alcanivorax sp. HI0083
GGGTGAAGGCTATACCTGGGATACCCAGGACCGGGAGCGGGATGTGGCTGCGGCCAGTGCCGCCTGGGATATGGCCGCGAAGATGCTCAAGGACGATAGCTACGACCTGATTCTGCTGGACGAACTGAACATCGCGTTGCGCTACGAGTACCTCGACCTGGACCGTGTGCTGGACGACCTGCAAAACCGCCCCGCCATGCAACATGCGGTGGTTACCGGCCGCTATGCACCGAAGGAACTGATCGAACTGGCCGACACCGTGACGGAAATGAAAGTGGTGAAGCATGCGTTCAAGGATTTGGGGGTGAAGGCGCAGAAGGGCGTCGAGCTTTAGTTAATAGTTAACAGTGAATAGTGAATAGTGAATAGCGAAACCCCGAAATGGATGGGCGTGAAGTTGTGGCGAGAAGTTCAAAGTTAAAAGTTAAAAGTTTAAAAATAAACAATGCGCAAAGCGCTTCCTTTATTCGGGGCTGCGATCGCGGTTTGCTGTCTGGGCGCGGCCTCGTCGCAGCGATTACGGGAGGCGTCGGATCGCGTTTCAACTTTGAACTTTTAACTTTCAACTCGGGCTGCCTCTAATGCCTGTGTTGATGGTTCAGGGCTGCACTTCCGATGCGGGGAAGAGCACGGTGGTGGCGGCGTTGTGTCGGTGGTTTGCGCAGCGAGGATATTCAGTGGCGCCATTCAAGCCGCAAAACATGGCATTGAACAGTGCGGTGACCGTGGACGGTGGGGAGATTGGTCGTTCTACGGCCTTGCAGGCGCTGGCCTGTGGTGTTGAGCCGCACAGTGACATGAATCCGGTGTTGCTCAAGCCGCAAACAGATATGGGCGCGCAGGTGATTATTCGTGGCAAGGTGCTGGGCAATATGCAGGCGCTGGATTATC
>NZ_LWFX01001633.1:0-551 GCF_001635175.1 Alcanivorax sp. HI0083
TTGCTACCCGCCCTTTTCACCCCGTTTCTCTTTTACGCGTTTTCGTTTTATTTTTTATGGGCATTATTTACCTCCCGACGAATATTGAATCTTCCTGGGGCAGTATTTCTGCACGTTTTTCTACACTCGTTGTTCTTCCAGCACACCTTGGGTTTACACAACAACACAGTCCATGTGCACGAAAAAAAAGCACTCTTACAATAAAATCCACAGCTATTATGGAAAGCCTCCTCTCGCTATCGCGCCTGAAAAAGACAGATCACCCAGGCAAAGGCGCCTTTCTTTCCTGCGCCTCTTACAGCGAATCAACAAGACAGACTATTTTGATTTGAGTAGAACCGTTACACGCCGCCTGAAAGAATCGCCCCCATTACTTTGCGAGAAATGCCGTTCATTTTTCCACTTCCCGGAAGGCTATTAGGCATCACTTTTATTGGGTTGCATCCTCATTCGTTGTTTTTTCAGTTCGGGACGACTCCCAACCAGACGCGCCGTGCAGCTCCTTGAGAGACAACCCGCCATCCACATTACGGCGCCCCTTTCCCAACCCA
>NZ_LWFX01001634.1:0-687 GCF_001635175.1 Alcanivorax sp. HI0083
TCCCCCTTCCTGTTGACGAACCCGGAGTCTGCCATGCCCCTTGATCTGGATGCCTATTGCCAACGTGTCGGTTATACCGGTGAGCGAACGCCTACTCTGGCCACGCTGCGCGCCTTGCAACAATGCCACCTGCTGCATATTGCCTTTGAAAACCTGAACCCTTTGCTTGGCAAGCCAGTACCACTGGATCTGGCCAGCCTGGAACGCAAGCTGGTGCAGCAGAGACGGGGTGGCTACTGCTTTGAGAACAACCTGTTATTCATGGCGGTGCTTACAGAGCTGGGCTTCACCGTGCGCGGGATTACCGCCCGGGTCTACTGGAACCAGCCGGAGGACGCGCAGCCACCACGCTCACATATGTTGTTGCTGGTAACCATCGAGGATGAGGACTACCTGAGCGACGTGGGGTTTGGCGGGATGACACCGACAGCGCCATTAAGGCTGCACAGCCGGGCAGCCCAACGCACTCCGCTGGAGCATTTTCGTGTTCTTCCGGAGAACAATCATTACCGCATTGAGGTGCAGCTGGGCAGCCGCTGGCGGCTGCTGTACCGGTTCGACCTGATGACGCAATGGCCCATCGATTTCGACATGGCCAACTGGTACGTGTCCTGCCACCCGGCGTCCAAATTCGTCAATAACCTGATTGCCGTGCGCACCGACATGGATCGCCGTCACACACTCTTG
>NZ_LWFX01001635.1:0-1239 GCF_001635175.1 Alcanivorax sp. HI0083
GAATACCGCCGGGTTGCAGTTTGCGTTGTACCAGTGCCACCCAGGCGGGCTGAACGATGCGGCGCTTGTGGTGCTTTTTCTTGTGCCAGGGATCCGGGAAGTACAGCTGCACCCGCGCCAGGCTGTTATCGGGAATGCACAGCTCCAGAATCTCTACCGCGTCGTCACAGTAACTGCGCAGGTTATTCAGGCTGCGCTGCTCGATTTCCATGAGCAAGGCCCCTACGCCGGGACGGTGCACTTCGATACCGACAAAGTCCTTGTCCGGGTCGGCGGCGGCCATTTGGGCCAGCGACTGGCCCATGCCGTAACCGATCTCGAGCACCCGCGGAGCATCGCGGCCGAAAACGCGTTCGGGATCCAGCGCGCCCTGATCCCGCTCCAGTCCGAAGCGGGGCCACAGGGTATCCAGGGCATTGCGTTGCCCGGCGGTCAGGCGGCCCTCGCGCAGGACAAAGCTGCGCACCTTGCGCATGACCTTGCCGGTTTCCGGGTCTTTATCGTGGTTGATGAAATCGAGCATGGGGCCGGACTACCGTTATGAAAGAGGCGGATGAAAGAGTGACGTTGTAGCAGTGGATTATAACAAAAAGGACCGGCTGACGGTGAGCGCTCCCTCTTCACGCTATCTTGATCGATGATGGGTAAAGTGAGCACAGAGATTCAGCACAACTCTGCCCTGAAGTGCACGAGCATCAACGGTCAACACTTCCCCTTGGCGCCAACTCTCCCCCAGAGTGGCGCCGTTTTTTTGCCTGCCGGCAGCGGGCTTGTACTAGCGACTCAGACCATCCAGCGGTGAAGAGGCCGAGGCGTAGGCCTTGCGCGGCATGCGCCCGGCCAGAAAGGCTTCGCGACCGGCTTCGATGGCTTTCTTCATGGCGGAGGCCATCAGTACCGGTTTTTGGGCGTGGGCCACGGCTGAATTGAGAAGCACGCCGTCACAGCCCATTTCCATGGCCAGCGCCGCATCCGAGGCGGTGCCTACGCCGGCGTCCACGATGATGGGGACCTTCGCTTCTTCCATGATCAGCTTGATGTTGTGCGGGTTGAGAATGCCCAGCCCGGAGCCGATCAGCGAGCCCAGCGGCATCACTGCCACGCAACCCATGTCTTCCAGTTCTTTTGCCACGATGGGGTCGTCGTTGGTGTAAACCATCACCTTGAAGCCGTCGTCGATCAGTTCGCGGGCGGCATGCAGGGTGTGGGTTATGTTCGGGTACAGGGTTTTCTGGTCGC
>NZ_LWFX01001636.1:0-425 GCF_001635175.1 Alcanivorax sp. HI0083
GTGGGGGTCTGGGCGGGCAACGGCAATGGCGAATCGGCACCCACGCTGGGTGGCGCCGTCACCGCTGCGCCGCTGATGCTGGATGTATTTAGCCTGCTGGGGCCGGCCCGTTGGCCGGAGCCGCCGTTGGCCGACCTGAAAACCGTGCACGTGTGCAGCGACGATGGCTACCTGGCCGGGGGCCGTTGTCCCACGGTGGAGCGGCTGGCGCCGCTGCACAGCCATTTTGAAACCGTGACGCCGTACCATGTGCGCGTGCATCTGGATAGCAACGGCCAGCGGGTGCATAGCCAGTGTGAGCCGGTCAGCGACATGCGCCACCAGGACTGGTTTGTGCTGCCGCCAGGGCAGGCCTGGTTCTACCAGCGCCGCCACCCGCACTACCGGCCCTTGCCCGCCTGGCGGGATGATTGTCTGGCCGGCGC
>NZ_LWFX01001637.1:0-747 GCF_001635175.1 Alcanivorax sp. HI0083
ACAGGGACACTACCTGCACGGTTTGACCCCGAGCATACCCCGACGGCAGGGCGTCGAACATGGCACGAAGTGTCCGGTTGAGGTGGGGCTGATCGTAAAAGCCGGCGAGCACCGCCAGCTCGGTGAAATTCATGCCGCTGTGCCACAGGGACAGGGCCCGCTGGCACTTGAGGTGCAGAAGATAACGCTTGAACGTCACGCCGGTTTGTTCACGAAAAAGATGACGAAAGCGGGATTCGGACAGCCCGGCCTGCTGCGCCACCGTTGCCATGGTGGGCGCCGGCTCCGGCGCCTCGCGCAGCCAGGCACAGCTGGCAGCAATGCGGGCATCCAGCGGCGGCGGGGACGCTAATTGACGCAGTTGCGCCAGGAAAGTGGCGACTTGAGCAGCGGCGATGTCCATTCGACACAGGGACCGCAAGGTATCGCTGAGCCACTGCTGACGCGACGCCGGCAGGGGCTGCTGCAGGGCCAGGGATCGCCAGGCCGGCTCGTCCGGGTCGAGATGCAGGATCGCCACCGGGCCATCGCTGTGCAGGCTTTGCTGGCACTCCGGCGCCACCAGCACGGCCCGGGCGTTTTCCTCACGGCCCTCGCAGGTCACCCGGATATCCTTGTCCAGCCCGACCAGTAACGACGCCGCCACATGCTGATGGGGCTGGTTATGCAGCGAGGAAAGCGCCATCAGCCAGCCCCCCTGCCACAAAAACAGCGGGGTCAGCAAACGGGGATGGGAAACCGGCGAAG
>NZ_LWFX01001638.1:0-582 GCF_001635175.1 Alcanivorax sp. HI0083
GCCGGCCTTGTTAATCCGGCGGCGCCAATCCTTCAGCTCGTCCAGGGTGTCCACTTCAAAGGCCAGGTGCAGATCGAAGGCACTGCGCGGGCGGAACATTTTTTCATCGGCCCCCTCCGGGGCGTCGAAGAAGGCAATGAAATTGTCATCGCCCATCTTGAAGAACAGATGCATGTAGTCGATCTTGCGGCCGGTGCCTGGCTCTTCATCGAACACCATGGCCAGGGTGAGGGGCAGGCCCAGCACCTCTTCGTAAAACCAGCGGGTCTGCTCCGCATCGCGGCAGCGGTAGGCGCTGTGATGCACGTGCTTGAGCATGGCGCAGGGGGGCAGGCTGCTCATGGTTGGCTCCTGTTATTGCCTTTGGTTATTGGTGTTGGCGCTGTGGCAGCAATGAGGCTCTTTGCCCAAGATTGCCGCAGACGCCGCCACCAAGAACCTGTCAGTTCTGGCCACCTGCAAACCCACCGTCTGTCCGGCCAGGGTGCACAACGCCAGCGGCGATGGCACACTTGCGGGCCCCTTTCGGCACGACGGCAAGCACCATGGCAGATCAGGCAATCATCAACGAAGTGGGGCTGC
>NZ_LWFX01001639.1:0-229 GCF_001635175.1 Alcanivorax sp. HI0083
CAGGGGGGCAGGCTGCTCATGGTTGGCTCCTGTTATTGCCTTTGGTTATTGGTGTTGGCGCTGTGGCAGCAATGAGGCTCTTTGCCCAAGATTGCCGCAGACGCCGCCACCAAGAACCTGTCAGTTCTGGCCACCTGCAAACCCACCGTCTGTCCGGCCAGGGTGCACAACGCCAGCGGCGATGGCACACTTGCGGGCCCCTTTCGGCACGACGGCAAGCACCATGGCA
>NZ_LWFX01001640.1:0-442 GCF_001635175.1 Alcanivorax sp. HI0083
CCACGTCAGTTGGCGGCACAGCTGTCCCATGATTTGGCCAATGCGCCGCAGGATACCCGCATTGCGGTGCTGTTCGGTCGTGAAGATCGGGGGCTGACCAACGACGAGCTGCGCCGCTGTAACCTTCATGTGAGCGTGCCCACCAATCCCGAGTATGGGGTCTTGAATGTGGCGTCGGCGGTCCAATTAATCAGCTACGAGCTACGCCTGGCGTTGCTGGGGGACGACTTTGATCTGCAGGAATCCCGTTCCCGTCGCGAAGTGATGCCATTGCCGGAAATGTTCTGGGATGAGCCGCCGGCCACCAACGAAGCGGTATCCGGTTTTCTGGACCACCTGGAAAAGGTGATGGCACAGAGTGGATTCCTGAATCCGGCGCAGCCCGGCCAGGTGATGACGCGTATGCGCCGTTTGTTTATGCGCGCCCGACCGGACAAAATGG
>NZ_LWFX01001641.1:0-10661 GCF_001635175.1 Alcanivorax sp. HI0083
TCACCGACTGGATCCACCGGCCCTACGTAATAGATAAACCGGTTGGTGAAGTCCACGGGCAGTTTTTCGCCCTTGGAGATCATGTCTACCATGCGCTTGTGGGCCGCATCACGGCCGGTGAGCAGTTTCCCGGACAGTAGCAGGGTGTCACCGGGCTGCCAGGTCTGCACTTCTTCCGGGGTCACGGTATCCAGATTGACACGCTTGGCACCTTCGTCGTTGCCCCAGGCAATGTCCGGCCACTCTTCCAGGTCCGGTGCTTTCAGGTCGGCCGGGCCGGTGCCGTCGAGGATAAAGTGGGCGTGACGGGTGGCGGCACAGTTGGGGATCAGTGCCACCGGCTTGTTGGCGGCGTGGGTGGGGTAATCCACTACTTTCACGTCCAGCACGGTGGTCAGGCCGCCCAGGCCTTGCGCGCCCACACCCAGTGCATTCACTTTTTCGAACAGTTCCAGTCGCAGCTCTTCAGAGCGGGTCTGGGCACCACGGGCCTGCAGCTCGTGGATGTCGATGGGATCCATCAGGGATTCTTTGGCGATCATCATGGCTTTCTCGGCGGTGCCGCCGATACCAATACCCAGCATGCCCGGCGGACACCAGCCGGCGCCCATCTTCGGAATCTGTTCCAGCACCCAGTCCACCACGGAATCGGACGGGTTGAGCATGGCGAACTTGGATTTGGCTTCGGAGCCGCCGCCTTTCGCCGCCACGTCGATTTCCAGGGTGTCGCCGGGAACGATGGAGTAATTTATCACCGCCGGGGTGTTGTCCTTGGTGTTGGCACGCTTGCCGTCCGGGTCCGCCAGCACCGAGGCACGCAGAACATTGTCCGGGTGGTTGTAGGCGCGACGCACACCTTCGTTGATCATGTCGTCCAGGCTCATGTCGCCCTCAAAGGTGACATTCATGCCCACCTTGGCAAACACGGTGACGATACCGGTGTCCTGGCAGATCGGGCGGCGGCCCATGGCGGCCATGCGGGAGTTAACCAGGATCTGCGCCATGGCGTCCTTGGCGGCCTTGCTCTCTTCTTTCTCGTAGGCTTCTTTCACCGCGCGGATGAAATCCACGGGGTGGTAGTAAGAGATATACTGCAAGGCATCTGCCACGCTCTGAATCAGGTCATCCTGGCGAATCACCGTCATGGGATTACTCCTGCTGGGAAAATAGGGGCGCGTAGTATAGCGCAGAGAGTGAAGGGGGCGGAAATCGGCGGCGGGAGCGCCATGACTAGCCGCCCCTTGCCGCTGACCTCGTTAACACAGCGCTTTCAGTCGCAACGGGTGTTATTGAGCAACCGGATCAGATGACGGTTTACCGCCTCCGGCTGTTCCAGGTGCAGAAAATGCCCGGCATCGGCCAGGGTTTGCAACTCCACGCCACCACTGAAATCGCTTTCTACCAGCGTGTGGTCCAGCAATTTGGGGCTCATGCAGCCATCGTTCTCGCCGATCAGGATCTGGGTGGGCGTGGCAATATCCCGCCCCAGCCAGGCTCTTGCTTTGCGATGCTCTTTTTTCCACACCTTGAACAGGGACCGGTACCAGGCTAGGGCAGCGGAAATCACACCCGGCTCCGCCAGGGTGTGCTTGGCATTATCCAGATAGAGCTCCGGCTCCCAATCGGGAGACCAGCGCCGCCATAGCGCTTCCACGCCATCCAGGTCGCCGCGCTTGAGCCAGGCTTCCGGGGCCAGCGGCAGCTGGAAAAACTGCATGTAGCCGCTCAGCAATACTTGCTCCGGCACTTTCAATAACGCTTGGGGAATCCGCCGGATGGGCGGAATAGACAAGGCACTGAATGAGCAGAAGGTCTCCGGGGACTGCGCGCAAGCCAGATACCCCACCGCGGCGCCCCAGTCGTGCCCAACCAGATGCACACGACCGCCCAGCTGTGCGGCAAAAACCATCAGGTCGTCCACGGCAGCATACAGGGAATAATCACCGTTACCGGGCTGGCAACCGGGCGCATAGCCGCGCAACGCTGGCGCGATAGCCGTATAACCGGCATCCGCCAGAGCATTGATCTGCACCGCCCAGTTTTCATAAGTGTCGGGAAAACCGTGCAACAGAATCACCGGCTCACCATTGCCGGCCATCAAGGCAGGAAAACGCAGGTCACCATTGACCAGCTCTACCTGTTTCATCGTGTTACCTCAAAGTGATTGGAACGGGGGGCATCGTCATGATCGCTGCCCTCTTCCACCAGAATCCTTTCCACTTGTGCCAGCGCCGGGCCCTGGTGCATGGCATCGAGCATGTCATCCACAGCATCGCTGTCGCCTTCCAGCAACGCTTCCACCCGGCCGTCTGCACAATTGCGTACCCAGCCGGTGAGATTGCGACGTATGGCTTCCTGGCGCGTCCAGGCCCGGTAGCCTACACCCTGCACAATACCGCTCACCAGTACATGCTTAACCGTCATGCTTGTCCTCGTGGTCAATGTGGGCAGAGGCCCTGTTCGGCTCTGCATTGTCGTCTGTTTGATTTTCCGGCTCGCTGAATAGCGTATCCAGGCTGATATCCAGCGGTGCCATCATGCCTTCCCGGGCCTGATCCATTCGCCTCTTCAGCGCTGCCTCCCAGGGCAACAGCTCCTGCTGTTGCCGCACTCTTAGCTGGGTATGGGCCGGCCACGGCAGCATGGCCACCAACTGGCCCAGCGACAGGTTACGCAGATCCCGGCTGAGCATGTAACCGCCTTCTTCCGTGCGCCGGATCAGCTTCGCATTTACCAGCAGGTTGCGAAATTCATCCCATTGGCTGATTCCGGATTCCTGCATCACCTTGCGAACTTCCTTGCTGCGCAGCACCTTGCCGTTCTGCTGGCGCTGCCAGAACACATTGAGCAGGCGCACCAGGGCGTGCATGCGCGGCACCTGGCGACGGTGTTCCTGAAAGACTACTAACGCACGCACCAGCTCGGCACCACCGAGCACAATGGTCCAGGAAATATAAATCCACAGCAGAAACACGGGTACGGCAGCAAAAGCGCCATACACCACCTGGTAACTGGGCGCCTGCTTGATGAAAAAGGTAAAGCCGCCTTTCGCCAGCTCAAACAACAGAGCCGCCACCGCCGCCCCCAGCACGCCTTGTCGCAACGGAATCTTGGTATTGGGCACCACCGTGTACATCAGTGTCAGCATGGCGGTGGTGAACAGGAACGGCAGCAAGGACAGCCATAGCCGCACACCGCCCAGGTAGCTCACCGTGTCGCTGAAGATGGCCTGCGAGGTGAGATACGACGAGATCGCCAACCCCAGGCCCAGACAAATCGGCCCCAATGACAGCACCGCCCAATACATCAACAAGCTGGTGAGACCTTTACGCGGGGTCTGCACTTTCCAGATACGGTTCAGGGTTTGCTCAACCGTGCTCAGCATCAGGATGGAAGTGATCACCAGAAACACAATGCCCAACCCGGTCAGGTTTGCTGCCTGTTTGGCAAAGGACTGCAGGTGATCGAGCAGCATATTGCCTGCGGAGGGTACAAAATACTCAAACGCCCATGCCTGGAACTGGGCGCCCTTGTCTTTCAGGGCGGGTACCGACGACAGCACCGCAAAACTCACCGTCATCACCGGGACGATGGCAAACAGGGTGGTATACGTCAGCGCGGCAGCACTTTGCCGGCAACCGTCTTCATTGAACTGGCGCACCAGCAGGGCAAAAAACGCCTTGATGGAATCGAACCGGGCGTGCACCGGAATTACCGGTTGCTCATTCTCCATGCTCTACGCGTCCTCTCTGGTTGACCCCTTGCCACCGCACGTGTGCAGCTTACAATGGCAGCGTTACGAAACAGGATATGCAATCCCATGAGCGACTACATTATCTTCCACAACCCGCGCTGTTCAAAATCACGTCAGACGCTGGCGTTACTGGAAGAGAACGGTGTTAACCCCACTATCGTAAAGTATCTGGACGATATTCCGGATACCGCCACATTGAAAAGCCTGATCAGCAAGCTGGGGTTTGCCCATGCCCATGATCTGGTACGCAACAAGGAAGCGGACTACAAGACCGCAGGCCTGTCTGCGCAAAGCAGCGATGCTGACGTTATCGCAGCGATGATTCAGTACCCGAAATTGATTGAACGCCCCATCGTCGTCAAAGGCGATCAGGCGGTGCTGGGTCGCCCCCCGGAAAACGCCCTGCAGTTACTGGACTGAATCGCCCATGACCGATTATGTGCTGGTGCTTTACTACAGCCGCAACGGCAGTGTTGCCAACCTGGCGCAACAGGTCGCTCGCGGTATCGAAAGCACCGGAATGGAAGCGCGCCTGCGCACGGTCCCGGCCGTGTCTGCCAACTGCGAAGCCAGTGAGCCGGCGATACCGGATCAAGGTGCGCCCTACGCGACGCTGGATGATCTGGCCGGTTGCCAGGGCCTGGCGCTGGGTTCACCCACACGCTTTGGCAATATGGCGGCACCATTGAAATATTTCATCGACCAGACCAGCGAGCTGTGGATGAAAGGCACCCTGATCGGCAAACCCGCCGGCGTGTTCAGCGCCACCGGTAGCTTGCACGGCGGCCAGGAAAGCACGCTGCTTTCCATGATGCCCCCCCTGCTCCACCACGGTATGGTGCTGGCCGGTGTGCCGTACTCCGAAGCCGCCTTGCTGGATACCCAAAGTGGCGGCACGCCCTATGGTCCCACTCACGTTTCCGGCAGCCAGGGTGACCCGGCGCTGACGGAACACGAAATCACCCTGGCACGCGCACTGGGCAAACGCCTGGCGTTACTGGCCCGCCAACTGAAGGCTTCCTGATGAATCTTGTTTTATTCCGTATCAGCTACGCGTTGCTCCTGCTCGTCGGCATCAGCGGCCTGTTCACTCTGGCACCGCCGGACGCGCACATTGTCTCCAGCCTTATCATCGCGCTAGTGCTGTACGGTCCCCTGTTATTGATGATGCCTGCTGCTATCAGCGGCAACCGGCGCCAGGCCACCTGGCTGTGTTTCCTGCTGCTGTTTTATTTCTGTGGCTATGCGGTCCAGCTGCTGGATCCGCCGCCAGTGCGCACCCTGGCGATTGCCAAAACGACCCTGACTGTCATGCTCTTTGTGTTTGCCGCATTACAAATTCGTCAGGGCCAGAATGCTGATTGATGAACGCCTGGAAGTAGAAACACCGGAAGGCGCCATGCTCAGCCTGTCGCTGGCCGGGCCGGTGCCCCGGGCGCTAGCCTACGCCATCGACCTGGCTATTCGGCTGGTGATTTACGGTGCATTGGCCTCAGTGTTCGCGGCACTGGGCAAAGCCGGCATGGGCCTGCTGCTGATCATGGCGTTCGTGCTGGAGTGGTTTTACCCCACCCTGTTTGAAGCCTTCCGCCACGGGCAAACGCCGGGCAAGAAAGCCATGGGGCTGGTGGTGGTTCATGCCAATGGCAGCCCGCTGAGCTTCAACGGCAGCCTGATTCGCAACCTTCTGCGCACCGCCGATGCGTTCCCGCTGTTCTATCTGCTCGGGTTTGTCTGCACGCTGATCAGCCCTCGTTACCAGCGGCTTGGCGACATGGCCGCCAACACCCTGGTTGTCCATATCGAAGAAACCCCACAGATTCAGGAACAGGCTCAGGGTGACACCCTCGCCCCGGACTGGTCCTTGAGCCGGGATGACCAGCTTGCCCTGCTCGCCTTCCATGAACGCCATGACCGCTTTTCCGAAGCCCGCCAGCAAGAGCTGGCGCAACTGGCGTACCCCGAACTGGCACCGGCACTGGCGTTGCAGCGTCTGAATGCCGTCAGCCGTTACCTGGTACAGGGGCCCACATGAAACAGGCCCGTTTCGAACAGCAATACCGGCCGGAATGGCAAGCACTGGAACGCCAGCTCGAGCAGCTGGAGTCCCTGCATGTGAGCAAGAAGAACAAGCTCACCCTGGATACCTTTGTCACCGATTACCGCAAGCTCTGCCACCAACTGGCGCTGGCACGGGAACGAGGCTACAGCGTGCAGCTGCAGCAATTCCTCAACAATCTGGTATTGCGCGCCCATCGCCAGCTGTACCGCTATAACCCGTCCCTGGCAGATCGCATCGGCACCTTTATCGCCAGCGGCTTCCCCCAGGCGGTGCGCCGCCAGTGGCGCTGGCATCTGGTCAGCGCCCTGGCCTTTGTGCTTTCCATGGCGCTGGTATGGGTGCTGGTGCAGCAACAACCGGAAATGATCTACACCGTGGTGGATGAGGCCAGCATTGCCAATCTGGAAAGCATGTACCAGCCGGAAAACCAGGCGGACATGAAGAGCGAACGCAGCGGCGATGACGATGTGATGATGTTCGGCCATTACATCCAGAACAATATCGGCATCGCCTTCCGCACCTTTGCCAGCGGGCTTCTGCTGGGCGTGGGCGCGCTGGTGGTGATGCTGTTCAACGGCAGCTTCTTCGGCGCCGCCGCCGGGCACCTGATCAACGTGGGCGCGCAAGAACCGTTCTTTACCTTTGTGATCGCCCACGGCGCACCAGAGCTGACCGCCATTGTCTTGGCCGGTGGGGCCGGGTTGCGCCTCGGCTGGGCCATTATTGCCCCCGGGCCCTGGTCACGGCTGGACGCCCTGCGACTGGCCGCCAGGGATGCGCTGCCCACCATGTACGGGGTCTTCGCCCTGTTATTGCTGGCCGCCTTTATCGAAGCGTTCTGGTCACCACGGGACCTGGCGCCAACCATCAAATACAGCGTGGGCGCGGCCTGCTGGGGCCTTTTGTACCTTTATCTTTTGTTCGGGGGACGGGATGGAACTCGAAAAGGCTAGCGCCCGCCTGGCACCGCGCAGCCCCTGGCAAGCCGCGGACCTGGGCACGCAGTTTTACCGCCACTGGGCTGGTTCCATTACCCGCGTCTGGCTGCTGTTTACCGCCGTACCCTATGCCCTGCTGTTAAGCATGGCCGCCCTGAACAACAGCCTGTGGCCCCTGTTTATCTTCTGGTGGCTCAAACCCCTGTGGGAACGCCCACTGCTGGCCTTTTACAGCCATGCCCTGTTTGGTGAAACCCTCACCCTGAAAGCCTTGCTGAAACGCTGGCGCAGTTACGCGCTGCCGGGGCTGGCCGGCCAGCTCACCTGGCGGCGCCTGAGCCCCATGCGCAGTTTCAATGCCTGCGTTTGGCAGCTTGAACAAGTGAAAGGCGACACCGCCAGCCAGCGTCTGAAAGTACTCAACAGCTACCCGTCCAACCGGGCGGGCATGCTGACCCTGCTGGTGCTGCACCTGGAACAGTTCATGACGCTCGGGCTAATGGCGTTGCTGTATATGCTGGTGCCCTGGCAATTCAATCTGGAACTCAGTGACTGGTTCTATGACCAGAGCGCATTGCAACTGGTCATCTCCGGGTTGTGTTTCTATCTGGTGCTGTGTGTCACCGAACCTCTCTACGTGGCCTGTGGCTTTGCCCTGTACCTGAACAAACGCACCTGGCTGGAAGGCTGGGATCTGCAGCTGGGCCTCAGCCGGTTGGGCAAACGTCGCCAAGCTGCCAGGAATGTCATCGGGGCTCTGCTACTCATGGCACTGGTGCCTTTCACGGAACCCGCCAGCGCCGCATCAGCACAGTCCCCGGCCACCGGGAAAACAGAACAGCAGGAAGTCATCGAGCTGCTGGCCAGCCCGGAGTTCATGCCGCTGCAAGAAAAGACCGAGCGGCAGTGGATTAATCAGGACGACAGCGAATCCGAGAGCCTGATGGAGAAAATCTGGCGGTTCCTGTTTGATAATCTGGACGATGAGGACGCCGAGACTAACAACACGCCGCTGAATATACCCGATGCCTTGCTGTGGACCATTTTCTGGGCCCTCTTTATTGCGCTGGCCCTGTGGCTAATCCTCAAGGTCGCCAACCAGTTCGGCCTGCGCGGCCACAGCACCCGCAAGCGCCCTGTTATCCCCACCCATGTGGCCGGGCTGGATATCCGCAAACGTAACCTGCCGAAAAATCTGGACCGTGCCGTGGAAGAGGCCCTCAAGGCCGGAGACATCCGCGGCGCCCTGGCCATACTGATGCGCACCAGCTTGGCCGGCATTCTGGCACGTCACCCCGTGGCTCTGGCCGCAGGCAGTACCGAGCAGCAATGCCTGCGCACACTGCAGGAACAACACGGCGATTCATTGCCAATTGCCTACCTGCAGCGGCTGACCCAGGCCTGGATTACTACCGCCTGGGCTCACCGCCCGGTTAGCGCTGAGCAGGTGCGCACCTTGACCCAGCATTGGCAGCAAATGGACAGGCTGGAGGCAAACCATGCGTAAGGCCCACCTGCGCCGTGCTTTCCCCTGGCTGCTTGCCACCCTGCTGGTCGCCATGATCGCGGGCTACTACGCCCTGACCGAACCGGTCACCTACATGCAGCGGGTCTCCCCGGACAGCAGCATCACGCGCAACCCCTACAGCGCAGCCCAACGCTGGCTGGCGCAACGGGGCCAGCCCTCTGAACGCATTCTCAGTGCTGCGGCCCTGTTCCCGTTACCCGACACCCGCACCACCCTGGTGATCGATAAACACCGCGGCATGCTCACCCCCAACCAGGTCAACACCCTGCTGGAATGGGTCCAGAACGGTGGCGAACTGGTGGTGGAAGCCCGCCCGCTCCCGTCGCTTATCGAGGCATCCGATGCCAGTGACGCAGACTGGCAGGACAATGACCCACTGCTGTTCCCGCTCGGCATCACCGTCTGGGACTCCCCCGTGCCCAGCGAATCCATTGAAGAGGATCCGGTCCGGGATCTGATCATGGCCTTGCCCGTTTTTGTGGACAGCCCCTTGCAGTATTGCCTGCAAAGCGACAACGAGGAATTGCGTGAAGGTTGTGCACGGCTGGTCTGTGACGCACCACCGGAGCCCGCGCCTCTTGGGCTGCATGTGGGTGACAACGCACCTGACCGACGTGTGCAGCTTTTCAGCGATTACGTCATCTGGCATGACAGCTGGGATGATGAAGAAGGCGAGACACCACACCTGGAATGGCCAGTGGAAGTGACCGCCTACGCAGACAACGATTACGGTAGCCAGCTGGTGCAACTCGGCTTGGGCAGCGGACAGATTTCCGTGCTAACCGACTTGAGCCTGTGGTCCAACGAACGTCTGCTCTATTTCGATCATGCCTGGCTACTCGCCTGGCTCACCGCGGATGAGCCGGTGTGGTTTGTGCGCTCCGTGGCCATGCCGCCGCTGGCACAGTGGCTGTGGCTGAAAGCCCCGGCGCTGGGCGTTGCCCTGCTGGTGCTGCTGGCCCTGTGGTTGTGGTATCGCATTCCCCGCCAGGGTCCACGCCAGGAAGCCCGCGACGAACACAGCCGCGACTACCTGCAACACCTGCACGCCAGTGGCTATTTTCAGTGGCGTACCGATCAACAGGCGGCTTTGGTGGAAGTGTTACGCGAACAGGCAGAACAACATCTGATCCGTTTTCATCACCAACGTGACAAGGCACTGGCGCTGGCCGCAAAAACACTATCGGTGCCAGCCAAAGAACTGGAAGCGGCCCTGCAGATGCAACCGGAAACCCGGGACCAGTTCACGCAGCAGGTCTCATTATTACAATCGCTGAAAAATTGCAGTCACTGATACGCTCACACAGGTGCAGTGGCGCGGACATACACGCCAACGTCAGTTGCAACGCAAAAGGACAACAGCATGAGCCAACCCGCCACCCTCGCCGATGCGGCCGCCCTGGCCCACGACATTGAAAGCCGGCTCAATCAGGTACTGATTGGCCAGCAACAGGTCGTCCGTGAAGTGCTGATCGCACTGATTTCCGGCGGCCACGTTCTTATTGAAGGCGTGCCCGGCCTCGGCAAGACCCTGCTGGTGCGCAGTCTCGGGCGGGTACTGGAGCTGGACTTCAACCGCATCCAGTTCACCCCGGACCTGATGCCCACCGACGTGACCGGCCACGCCATGTACGACCAGAAAACCGAACAATTCCGCATCCGGCGCGGCCCGGCGTTCACCCAGCTGCTGCTGGCTGACGAGATCAACCGCGCCCCGGCCAAGACCCAGGCGGCACTGCTGGAAGTCATGCAGGAACGGCAGATCACCATCGAAGGCAAAGCCTTTACCCTGAACGAACCCTACATGGTGCTCGCTACCCAGAACCCGCTGGACCAGGAAGGCACTTACCCGCTGCCGGAAGCAGAGCTGGACCGGTTTCTGTTCAAGGTGCTGATTGATTACCCCGGCCATGACGACGAAACCCGGCTGGTGAACATGGTGCTCGACGGCACCATCCGCGCCAGCCTGGATGTGGACAGCCTGAGCCCGGCCACGGATGCGGCCGGCTTGCAGGCCATGAAAGCGCTCAGCAACGACGTGCTAATCGACGCCGAAGTGCTGGACTATGCCCTGCGCATCGTCCGTGCCACACGGGACTTCAATGGCCTGAGCCACGGCGCCAGCCCCCGGGCCAGCATTGCCCTGGCCCGGGCGGCCCGCGTGCAGGCCATGTTCGAAGGCCGTGACTTCGTCACCCCGGACGACATCCAGCAAGTGGCCCGCCCGGTACTGCGCCATCGCATCCAGCTCAGCGCCGACGCAGAAATCGAAGGCCAAACCCCGGAAACCGCCCTGGCCCGTCTGCTTGACCAGGTGGAAGCGCCGCGGCAATGAAGCCTGCCCCTCCCCTGCTTCTTGCCGTTGGCCTGTGGGCCCTG
>NZ_LWFX01001642.1:0-626 GCF_001635175.1 Alcanivorax sp. HI0083
GCCTGGCTGTCTTCTACCGCTTGGTTGGCCGCTTCGCTGGCCTGGTCAACGGACTGCTGAGCTTCTTTCTCTACGCTGGCGGCTTTCTTCTTCGCCGCCTGTTCTGGTGTGTCTTCGCCGGCGATGATGATGCGGCCGGTGACCGGGTCAAAGCGGAATTCGCCTTCAGCACTGGTGTCAGCGGCAGGAGCTGTTGCTGATGAAGCCGGGGCGGGTGTCGGGGCCGTGGTTGACTCTGAAGTGGCTGGCGCTGTTGTCGCGGCGGCCGCAGGGGGGGCGGCTGGTTTCGGCTCAGCGCTGCTGGCCGTTGCAGCGTCGTTGCCGCTGTTGTCTTCGCTGACAAAGCGACCGGAAACCGGGTCAAACATCAGCTCGCCTTTGTCTTCACCATTATCCGCAGTGGCGGGCGCTGGCTCGCTGGATTGCGCTGCCGTTTTTTCCTGAAGGGGGGGCAGGGTATCGACCTGCTGGCCGGAGACCACATCCGGTGCCGCGCTCACGGGGCGATCAACCACGGTGTGCAAAGCGGTGTTGTTTTCGAAGTAAACGGTGAAACCGTTGTAGAACCAGCGGGTGATGGCGGGGCTGCCCACCGGGCCCTTGCTCTGGTTGGGGGCGCCGAATTC
>NZ_LWFX01001643.1:0-802 GCF_001635175.1 Alcanivorax sp. HI0083
CGGGCTACCAGGCCAGTTTTTCCTCTGTCGATCAATCCTCTCCTTTCCGCCCTCCTATCGTTTGATCCTGCGAGCAGCACCTTCCCCAGCTTGGGGAACTACTGTCATTTAGACTTTCGTAGGAGTAGTTTCATGCTTTTTGGAATGCCCATAAAAAATGGGCGGCGGGTAATACCGAGTCAATTTTTTAACACCTTGCTGTGTCTTCTCGTGCTAACCCTGACGGGCACTGTTGCGTACGCCGAGCAGGCACCTCTCACACTTGCCAATGCCCTCTCGCGGACCGTGGCGCAGAACCCCACCCTGCAGGTTTTCGATTTTCGCCTTCAGGGCCTTGAAGGCCGTCGTTTCACGGCGGATCAAAATCCTGCCCTGGAAGCCGGCCTGGAGGTGGAAAACGTCCTCGGCAGCGGCAACCGGCAGGGGAGCGACGCGGCAGAGTACACCCTGTCCTTGTCATCGGTTCTCGAACTTGGCGGCAAGCGTGAGGCCCGCGTCAGCGTCGTCGACTCGCGATACGCTCTGGTCGAGGCCGAGCGCCAGGCCGAAACCCTGGATGTGCTGGGACAGGTGGCCCAGCGTTTTGTCGCCACCTTGGCCCTGCAGGAAAAACTTGAACTGGCCGCTGACGCTGTGGCGCTGACCGAGGCCACCCACGAGATCGTCACCCGTCGCGCCGACCGGGGCGCGGCGCCCCAGGCCGAAGTCATGCGCGCCAGGGCCGCGCTCACCCGGAGTCGTATCGAGCAGTCCCGCGTGTTAAGCGAATACGAGAGCCGGAAAATAGCTCTGGCTTCGCTCT
>NZ_LWFX01001644.1:0-2318 GCF_001635175.1 Alcanivorax sp. HI0083
TGATCCGCCAGAATCCGGCGGGTTTCCAGCATCAATTTCAGCTCTTCGCTGGTGAAGCCGTTTTCCTGAATCTGACCACTCACCGGCAGTACATTGAAGGCAATTTGCGCCTGCGCCGCTTCACTGGGAGACAGGCCATTGAGCAAACGCACGCTTTGCTGGGCCAGCTGGTCCACCCCGGACTTGCCGGTGGCGGATGCCGCCTGGAACTGGGTCACCACCACGTCCTGCAAAGGACCCAGTTCGGTCAGCGGTTTCAAGGCGCGCAGCAACTGAACCGTGGAGGCATCAGCGCAGGCCACCAGGTTTTGCTCCCGGGCCTGAGCCAGCATCTCGTCGTTCACATCGGCCACCACCAGCGGAATGTCAGCCTCATAACGGTAGGCCGGTGACAGGTCCACCACTACAGCGCCGGCTTCCGCCGCAGCCGGCGCCAGGGCCTGGCTCACCGACGCTCCCGCCGCAAACAGCACCACTTCCACCTGGGAGAAATCGAAATCCTCTGCGGTGCTCACAGTGAGGGTTTTGCCGGCAAACGCGATCTTGCTGCCGGCCCCATTTTCGGAAGCCAAAACAAAAAGCTCGCCGACCGGAAATTTCCGATCAGCGAGCAGTTTGATGATGGCCTCTCCGACCAGGCCGGTTGCACCGACGATGGCCAGATTGATAGACCGATCCATCACTTACCTCTATTGGGCGCTTAGCGCTCGAGAAGAATTCGCAGCATACGGCGCAGCGGTTCAGCCGCACCCCACAGTAGCTGGTCACCCACGGTGAAGGCGTTGAGGAACTCGCCGCCCATGTTCAGCTTGCGCAGGCGGCCCACCGGAATCCCCAGGGTACCGGTCACGGCGGTGGGGGTGAGATCCCGCAGCGTCTCTTCCTTGGTGTTCGGCACCACTTTCACCCAGTCGTTGGACTTGGCAATGATGTCGTTCACTTCGTCCATGGGTACATCGCGGTTGAGCTTCACGGTCAACGCCTGGGCGTGGCAACGCATGGCACCAATACGCACACAGGTGCCATCCAGAGCAATCGGATTGCCGCTACGGCCGAGAATTTTGTTGGTTTCCGCCTGGGCTTTCCATTCTTCCTTGCTCTGACCGTTCTCCATTTCCTTGTCGATCCAGGGCAACAGGGAACCGGCCAGCGGGAAGCCGAAGTGCTCACGGGGCATGGCATCGCTGCGCATGCTTGCCGCCACTTGGCGATCGATATCCAGAATGGCACTGGCAGGATCCGCCAATTTATCGGAAACATCGCCGTGAATCTTACCCATCTGGGCAATCAGCTCACGCATGTTCTGTGCACCAGAACCGGACGCGGCCTGGTAGGTCTGGGCGCTCGCCCACTCCACCAGCCCTTCATTGAACAATCCGCCCAGAGCCATCAACATCAGGCTCACGGTACAGTTGCCACCCACAAAGTCTTTGGTGCCACTGTCCAGAGCAGAATCCACCACGGAACGGTTCACCGGATCCAGCACAATGACGCTGTTGTCCTGCATACGCAGCGTGGATGCTGCATCAATCCAGTAGCCATCCCAGCCCGCTTCGCGCAGCTTGGGGTAAACCTCGCTGGTGTAATCGCCACCCTGACAGGTCACGATCACGTCCAGCGCTTTCAGTTCATCAATATTCTTGGCATCGCCCAGGGCCGGAATATCCTTGCCCACGTCCGGGCCAGCCTGTCCAACCTGGGAGGTCGAGAAAAAGACCGGTTCGATATCTGCAAAATCATTTTCGGCAGTCATGCGCTCCATCAGTACGGAACCCACCATGCCACGCCAGCCGACAAAACCGACTTTCTTCATTAGAAACTGTCTCCTGAAAGGGTTGCCCTTTCTATCAGTGAATCAATGCGCGTGTTGCGCCTGTGCGTCATGCCTCTGTCATGCTTGTGACAAAGCATCCGCAACGGCGCTGCCCATTTCTTCGGTGCCCACTTTGCGAGTGCCCTCAGTGTAGATATCCGCAGTACGAAGCCCCTGATCAAGAACACGCTCTACAGCGGCTTCAATGGCATCAGCCACATCACCACGCTCCAGGCTGTAACGCATCAGCATGGCCAGCGACATAATGGTCGCCAGCGGGTTGGCGATGCCCTGGCCGGCAATGTCCGGTGCCGAGCCGTGGCAGGGTTCGTACAAGCCCTTGCGGTTTTCATCCAGTGACGCGGAGGGCAACATCCCGATGGAGCCGGTGAGCATGGCGGCTTCATCGGAGAGAATGTCACCAAACAAATTGCCGGTGACAATCACATCAAACTGTTTCGGCGCACGCACCAGTTGCATGGCCGCGTTGTCCACATACATGTGT
>NZ_LWFX01001645.1:0-851 GCF_001635175.1 Alcanivorax sp. HI0083
CCTCGGGCAGTTCGGTCAGGCACGCGCCGCGGCTCTCGAAGAATGGCGACCCCGCGTTGCGGCAAAAGTTATACATGGGTGCCGTTGTGGCGATGCGGCATAACCCCAGCATTCGGCGCCAATATCAACGGCTGTGTGCTGCAGGCAAACGAAAGATGTCAGCGCTGGGCGCGGCCATGAGAAAACTGGTGCACATCGCTTACGGCGTGCTGGCGCACCAGAAAGAATATGAACCACAGCCCGTTTGAGAGGGGTTGTGGTTCATTGGGAGAGACGGTATCTACACGCTGGTCCATTGGTTCTACGAAGCTGCTGTAGGAGATCCCTTCCAGGGGGCGAACCGAGCGCAGCGAGGAAATCGCCCGGGAGGGCGATCAGGCGTTCCTGATCCGCCCGGTTTTCCCGGATGGAAACCGCTGTTGCTTCGCCCGGTTCGCACCCCGAGAGGAGCTCCTGCAGCCGGGGAAAACCAACAACGTGCTGCGTGCCGCGTCTCTTTTACCGACTCCAGCGGGTGCCTTCGCGGGTGTCTTCCAGTTGAATGCCGGCGTCGGTGAGTTGCTGGCGGATTTCGTCGGCGCGGGTGAAGTTCTTGTCCTTCTTGGCCTGGGTGCGCTCGGCGACCAGGGCGTCGATGTCGTCGTTGCTGAGGCCATCTTCGCTCACGTTCTTGTTCTGGAACCAGGCAGTGGGCTCCACGGTGAGAATACCGAGCAGGTCGGCGCCGGCCAGTAATTCCGCTTTCAGTTTCGGCTTGTCCGCCAGCTCGGCCTTGTTCAGTTCGCCGGCGATGGCATGCAGGGCGCTGACCGCTTCCGAGGTGTTCAGATCATCTTTCAGCGCTTCCAGCA
>NZ_LWFX01001646.1:0-802 GCF_001635175.1 Alcanivorax sp. HI0083
GGAAGACGAGCGGAACCTGGTCCAGCAATTTCTCCAGGCGGAACTGCCCGATTCCGACGACATGGAAGAAATTGAAGCCTCGGCCCGCTTTTTCAGTGATGAGCAGGGGCTCCACGTTCACTCCCTGTTCCTGTTCCAGTCGGAAGGTCGGGCCCGGACTTCCACGGTGGCCTTTGTGGTACAGGAAGGGCGGCTGCTCTCGTTCCGCGATTCCCGGTTGCCGGATTTCCGCTTGCTGCGCCTGCGTGTGCGGCGGGGCTGGGTCAAGGTATCGCAACCCCTGGACATCCTGCTGAGTATTCTCGACCAGAAAGTGGAAAATCTGGCGGATGCCCTGGAAGACGTGCACCGGGACCTGGAAAAAGTCGGCTATAGCGTGCTTGAAGAAGAAAACGGGGAGCTGGAAGAGGACATTGAACGCCTGGCACAGCTGGAAGATACCAACGGGAAAATCCGCCTGTGTCTGATGGATACCCAGCGATCCATCTCGTTTATTCAGCGCTATGTGCGATCGGACAAGGTGCGCCGGCGTACCTGTGCGGAAATCCAGCATGACCTGGATACCCTGCTGTCACACACGACTTTCCTGTTCGACAAGATCAACTTCCTGATGGATGCAGCCCAGGGCTTCATCAATATCCAGCAGAATCAGATCATCAAGATCTTTTCCATCGCGGCGGTGGTGTTCCTGCCGCCCACCATGATTGCCAGCATTTACGGAATGAACTTCGAGGTCATGCCGGAGCTGGATTTCCGCTTTGGGTACCCCATGGCCATTGGGCTGATGGTGCTGTCCGGCATG
>NZ_LWFX01001647.1:0-446 GCF_001635175.1 Alcanivorax sp. HI0083
GGTGATTGTGATCCCGGTTATCGGTGGGCTCATTGTGGGCGCGATGGCTCGTTGGGGGGCCAATGCCATTCGTGGCCATGGCATACCGGAGGCCATGGAGCAGGTGCTGCTAAATGACAGCCGTATCCCGGCGCGCATTACTTTCCTCAAGCCGCTTTCCTCGGCGGTGTCTATTGGTACCGGTGGGCCCTTCGGGGCGGAAGGGCCGATCATCGCCACCGGTGGTGCCTTGGGCTCGCTGCTTGGGCAAATTTCGCATATCACCGCGCTGGAAAGAAAGACCCTGCTGGCGGCCGGGGCCGCGGCGGGGATGGCGGCGGTATTTTCCGCCCCCCTGTCGGCGGTACTGCTGGCGGTGGAGTTGTTGTTGTTCGAGTTCCGGGGGCGTTCCATGTTGCCAGTGATGTTGGCAACCATTGTAGCCACCGGCTGCCGGTATCTTTTGT
>NZ_LWFX01001648.1:0-789 GCF_001635175.1 Alcanivorax sp. HI0083
TCACGTAAGCGGATGGCCGTCAGCAAACGGCCATCGCCCATAAACGAGAGCGGCATAAACTCGCGACGGGTATCGTCCGTAAGCGCATGGCTCTCGGCGCCGTAGAGGGGAGTCAACGCTGTCCCGTCCGGGTTCACCCGATACAGATCAAAACGGTTTTCATTGTCCTTGTTGTCCCAGCGCAGAAACACCACTCGACCATCCGCCTTCACCAGCGGCGCCACGTCGTGGCTCATATTGAAGGTGATCTGCTGGATATCCGAACCGTCCGGCTCCATCACATGCAGCGCAAAGGCGCTCACGTCGCGCCCTTCCTCAAGGGGATAAAACTGGGGCTTGCCTTCATCCAGCAGACGGGCCCGGGCCTGACGCTGCCGGGTAGAGGAAAAGACAATGCGGCCATCGGGCAGGTAGGCGGGGTAACGGTCCTGGCCTTCTTCCGCCAGCAGGTCACTACTGATCAGGCGATGGATTGCGCGCCCCTGAAAATCGTATTCCCAAACATTCCAGGTGGGCTGCTCATCCTCGTCCGCATCAGGGATCTCCGGCGCCCGGGCAGCGAAAAGCAACCGGGTTCCATCCGGGCTCACGCTAAGATCGCGAATATCGTGACCAGCCCCCAGCCGCGCGGAGGTCACATCCCGGGCCTGAGCCCGGGCCGAGGCACTGTCGCGCACCATCAACCGGGCACCGGCCTGGAAAACCGCCGGCTCTTCCAGGGCCTCCTGCGCCATCGCGTCCATGTCCGTCTGGGGCGGGGTCCGTTGCACATAGGCCACCGGGATCTCG
>NZ_LWFX01001649.1:0-1139 GCF_001635175.1 Alcanivorax sp. HI0083
CTTTGAGTCAGGGTAAGCTTTCTTTTTGAGTGAAGAAAGATCGGTAAGAACCTTCAGGATATGCTCACAAGAACCTTCAGTACCTCGTATATAGTCGTGTACTACTGGCAAGTGGCTGTCAAGTGAAAAAAACAGTTGGTCTGGCCCCTCTAGCAAGAGACGATGATAGTGGGACTCTTCCACCAGTGAACCATTAGTAAAAGCGGCCGTGTTCAACCCGAGTTCCCGGCATAGTGCAGTCAGTGAGAAAAACTCCTCCTCTTTCAGCATTAACTCTCCACCACAAAGGACAACACCACCCGAAGGGTTTAGCCTTTGAAACTGACGCACCACATCAAGCTTTTCAGGTAATGTCAGGCCATTAGGGCTGTCTTGGTTCATCCACATATGGCAGTGCTTGCAGTGGAGATTGCATTCAGAAGTCACTAGCAAAAACAGGTAGTCGGGAGGACTCAGTGCCTGAATGTGATCAGCTGCGTCACTCTCGACGGTTTCATTAATGCTTTGAATCTTAATACGCTCCATAGTGGCATTAGTCTTTTCTATGGCAGGCATACATTCCACAATGTTTCCTGCACTGATTCATTAACCCTCTGGCTCTTTCCGCCTGTACCGAGAACCAGAACCTTTCAACACTAATATCCCTTACTGTCCCTATCTTCCCTACACCTTCAACAGCATCCATATTAGCGCAGAGTGAATATCGACCATCATGATCAACAAAAATGTTCTTCTCTGCAGATCCACAAACTTGATCGCTAGTTTCGTAATCGGGCCCCTTCAGTATATACTCCTTCATCCATTCATATTCGCCGAGGTTAACCAGAAAACCATCGTCAGAAAACCCCGAAATCACTTCGTCAAGAACTCTCGAAGCGAGTTCCCTATCCTTAAAAAAACTCTTGTCAAAAAAGGGGTCAGCACCTGAGGGTGACTTGTTCATCACGGTCCTTGAAAGAACCTGAACTGACGCACCGTCTACCCCTAAGGATTTTATAAATGCCAACATATTTTCCAGCGTATAAATATTCTCCTCGAAGAGAACCGTGCTGGTAAATATTTTGAAGTTAGATGAGCCAGATTCTTTCTTTTTTTCAACCAAACCTTTGATTACCCTGACCACCTTATTCCAAGCGCCT
>NZ_LWFX01001650.1:0-370 GCF_001635175.1 Alcanivorax sp. HI0083
TCAGGCCATGAAATGCTGATAATTGATACATCCACCCTGACACCGGTGTTTCTCTAAAATCAGAATCGCGTGACCCTCCATTATTCTCGTCCATGTATTTATTGATATTAAAATCAACAATGTCATCTTCTTCAAAGGCACCCAACTCCAGAAGATTTAGCTCAAGGGCTTTAACAAGAGCTCTTTTTTTCTTTCTATTGTCAATATCTTCTTTCAATGCCTGTTCGTAGGAAGAAAGCACCGCTTCAATTTTATCCATAACATGCTTTGTTGATGAACGAGGCCTGTCCCATTCATCGAGGACCTCAAAAAGAGGTCGTTTACGAAAAGCAAGCTCACCCCCGTACTCGCTGCTATAAGCACAAAGCCC
>NZ_LWFX01001651.1:0-511 GCF_001635175.1 Alcanivorax sp. HI0083
ACGAGTTTAGAAAAACGTGCAGAAATACTGCCCCAGGAAGATTCAATATTCGTCGGGAGGTAAATAATGCCCATAAAAAATAAAACGAAAACGCGTAAAAGAGAAACGGGGTGAAAAGGGCGGGTAGCAAAGGCAGTGAAAAAAATCAGAAAAATTAAAAGTGGGTTGATTAAATAATGTACCAACTGATTTTTTTTTATGCTATTTTCCACTTGTCGCAGTACTGATGACAACGCCATAGCTTAGGAGATCAATCATGGCTAGAGCAAAGAAAGCCGCCGCGAAAAAAACTGCGGCGCGCAAACCCGCAGCGAAGAAAGCCGCTGTTGCAAAAGCACCGGCTGTTCCCAAGTCTGTCAGCAACGCTGAATCCAAGGTTAAATTACAGGACAAAGCTGTAGCCCAGGCAGAAAAGAAAGTTACCCAGTCACAAACCAAACTTGATAAGCATCGCGCCAAAATCGACGCAGAGAACGCCAAACTGTCGAAACTGCGTGCCGATGTTGCCGCC
>NZ_LWFX01001652.1:0-14059 GCF_001635175.1 Alcanivorax sp. HI0083
GAACGACGGTTGATTTTTTTCAGGTCAATGCGGCGACAAAAATCAAACAGGTCCTTGAACTCACCGCCATCTGCCCGCGCCGATACGATGGCATCGATGGGACCTTCACCCAGCCCCTTGATGGCCCCCAACCCATAAACAATGTCGCCCTCCGGGTTCACGGTGAAGCGGTAGCCACAGGAATTCACATCCGGCGGCAATACCTGCAAACCCATGGTTTTGCATTCATCAATGAAGGTCACCACCTTGTCGGTGTTCTGCATATCGGCAGAAATGGTGGCCGCCATGAATTCCGCCGGGTAGTGAACCTTGAGCCAGGCAGTTTGGTAAGCGACAAGCGCATAGGCCGCAGAGTGGGATTTGTTGAACCCGTAGCCTGCGAACTTTTCCACCAGGTCGAAGATCTTCATGGCCAGGTCCGGGTCAACGCCCTTTCCTTTCGCCCCTTCTTCGAAGATCGCCCGCTGCTTGGCCATTTCTTCAGGCTTTTTCTTGCCCATGGCCCGGCGCAGCATGTCAGCGCCGCCCAGCGTGTAGCCGGCCAGCTCCTGGGCAATCTGCATCACCTGCTCCTGATACAGGATAACCCCGTAGGAGGGTTTCAGGATCGGCTCCAGCCACTCGTGCTGGTACTGTGGATCCGGGTAGGCCAGCGGTTCGCGACCGTGCTTACGGTTCACGAAGTTATCAACCATGCCGGATTCCAGCGGCCCGGGACGATACAGGGCCACCAGCGCGATAATATCTTCGAATACGTCGGGCTGGAGTTTTTTGATCAGCTCCTTCATGCCCTGACTTTCCAGCTGGAACACCGCCGTGGTGTCGCCCCGTTTGAGCAGGTCAAAACTGGGGCCGTCGTCCAGCGGAATGTGGTCAATAACCAGATCGTCCAGCCCTTCACGGCCGCGCTTCACGTTGGCGGCTTTTACGGCCCAATCAATGATGGTCAGGGTTTTCAGGCCAAGGAAGTCAAACTTCACCAGGCCGGCGGATTCCACATCATCCTTGTCGTACTGGGTAACCAGGTTGGTGCCGTCTTCTTCACAGTACAGCGGCGCGAAGTCCGTCAGCTTGCCCGGCGCGATTACCACGCCCCCGGCGTGCTTGCCCACGTTCCGGGTCAGGCCTTCCAGTTTGAAGGCCATTTCCATGATTTCGTTGGCTGCGTCCTTGTCGGAATTTTCATCGCTTTCCAGGAATTCGCGCAGGGTTTCTTCCTGCTCCAGAGCCTTGGTCAGCGTCATGCCCGGAATGCCCGGGATCATCTTGGACAAGCGATCAGCCAGGCCGTAGGGCTTGCCCTGCACCCGCGCCACGTCGCGCACCACCGCCTTGGCGGCCATGGTGCCGAAGGTGATGATCTGGCTCACCGCATCACGGCCGTACTTGTCCGCCACGTAGTTGATTACGCGGTCGCGTTTTTCCATGCAGAAGTCGACGTCAAAGTCGGGCATGGAGACCCGTTCCGGGTTAAGGAAACGTTCGAACAGCAAGTCGTAGCCGATGGGATCCAGGTCGGTAATCTTCATGGCATAGGCCACCAGGGAACCGGCACCGGACCCCCGGCCCGGGCCTACCGGCACTTCGTTGTCCTTGCCCCACTGAATAAAGTCGGCAACGATCAGGAAGTAACCGGGGAACCCCATCTGGTTGATGATATCCAGCTCGAAGGTCAGCCGATCATCATAATCTTTGCGCTTTACCGCATACTCGGGGTCATTCACATCCAGCAGCGTTTTGAGGCGCTCTTCCAGCCCATCGCGGGAGACTTTTTCAAAATACTGCTCGATGGTCATGCCTTCCGGAATCGGGAAGTCCGGCAGGAAGTTTTCCCCCAGGCGAATGTCCAAAGTACAGCGGCGGGCGATCTCTACCGTATTCGCAAGCGCTTCGGGCAGATCAGAAAACAGCGCCGCCATTTCATCGGCGGATTTCAGATACTGCTCTTCGGAGTATTTCTTCGGCCGACGCGGATCGTCCAGGGTGTTGCCATCATGGATGCACACCCGGGATTCGTGGGCTTCGAAATCTTCCCGGCGCAGAAAGCGCACATCGTTGGTCGCCACCACCGGCAATCCCAGTTGCCCTGCCAGCGCAACGCTGGCATGCAGGCAATCTTCGTCGCCCGGGCGCGAGGTCCGCTGCACTTCCAGATAGAAGCGGTCGCCATATACAGAGGCAAGCCAGCTCGCATACTGTTGTGCCT
Source organism: Alcanivorax sp. HI0083 (assembly GCF_001635175.1). Taxonomy (NCBI): domain Bacteria; kingdom Pseudomonadati; phylum Pseudomonadota; class Gammaproteobacteria; order Oceanospirillales; family Alcanivoracaceae; genus Alcanivorax; species Alcanivorax sp. HI0083. Next base: position 2,207 of record NZ_LWFX01001652.1, read on the forward strand.
GCTCATACTTTTCAGCCAGCAGCAGTTGCCCCACTTCACCCTGGGAGGCAGCAGAAAGCACAATCAGCCCTTCGTTCAGCTCTGCTACCCATTCCGGCTTCACCAGCGCTCGGCCCCGGTCCTGGTTAGTTTGCCAGGCGCGACTGATAAGCAAGGTCAGGTTCTGGTAGCCCACTTCGTTGAGCACCAGAAACGACAGGCAAGCGGGCTCCTCTATGTGGGTGCCCTGCACCCACAGGTCGGCGCCCATCAGCGGCTTGATCCCCGCATTCATGGCATTCTGATAAAACTTGATCAGCGCAAACAGGTTCGAATCGTCGGTGACCGCCACCGCCGGGATCCGGTCATTCACGCAGGTCTTGATCAGTTCCTTGACCCGCACAACGCCATCGACCAACGAATAGTCAGTATGCAAGCGCAGGTGGACAAAACGGGGATCGCTCAAAACAGGTTCCCTTGTGCAATTGCGGTGGCGACCGGGCCAAAGGAGCGGCGATGCTCGGCCAGGGCGCCATGTTGTTCCAGGGCCGCCATGTGTACCGCTGTCGGGTAGCCTTTGTGGCGGTCGAAGCCATATTGGGGGTAGCGTTCGTGGAGCGCATGCATTTCCCGATCTCGCGCCACTTTGGCCAGAATCGAAGCGGCAGAGATGGCCGGTACGCGCCCATCCCCTTTTACCACCGCCTCCGCCGGACAGGGCAACGCCGGCACCCGATTGCCATCAATGAGCACCGCCTGCGCCACCAGGGGTAACGCTTCCACGGCTCGCTGCATCGCCAGCATGGTGGCATGCAGAATATTCAGTTCGTCGATTTCAGCCGGCTCAGCCCGCCCCAGCGCCCAACCCAGAGCATGAGATTTGATCTCAGATTCCAGCGCTAAGCGTTTCTTTTCACTGATTTTTTTGGAGTCAGCCAGGCCCATTATGGGGTGTTGCGGATCCAGGACAACCGCCGCGGTTACCACCGCACCGACCAAAGGGCCACGGCCCACTTCGTCAACGCCCGCCACATGCATGCCCGGCTGCCAGAGAAAGGCAGAAGGAATAAAGGGATCTGCCAGGGCATACTCGGCAAAGGGGTCACGCTGCTGCGTTTGTGCCATCAGGCCTCCAGCAATTGGGCAACGGCCGCCGCCGCTTTCTCGCTGGCGCCACCGCGAAGCTGTTGATGTACGTCCTGGAAGCGAGCTTTCAGGGCCTGGGCCAGCTCAGGCTGATCGAACCAGCGGCGCACAGCAGTGACAATCGCATCCGTGGTCAGCGCTTCCTGAATCAGTTCTGGCACCATTTCCTGCCGACATAACAGGTTCGGCAGTGATACGAATTCACTCTTTATCAAACGGCTGACGATGGCGTAGGTCACCGCCCCGACCCGATAGCCTACCACCATGGGTTTGGTCAGCAACAAACCTTCCAGGGTAGCAGTGCCGGATGCCATGAGCACCACATCAGCGGCGGCCATTACCGTACGGCTCTGGCCATCCACCAGCGACACAGGCAAATCAGGCTGGGCGTCCAGCAGTGCCTGGATTTGCTCACGGCGGGCATTATTGGCCGCAGGAATCACATAATGCAGCGCCGGATCCTGCTGATTCAGCACTACCATGGCCTCCAGAAAGGCGGGCATCAACTGCCCCACTTCCCCGCCCCGACTGCCCGGCAGCACGGCCAGAATGCGCGCTTGTGGATCCAGGCCCAGTGCCTTGCGAGCTCCCGGCACATCCGTCTCCAGGGGTATTCGGTCGGCCAGCGGGTGGCCCACAAAGGCCACCGGTACCTGATGCTGCTCATAGAACCGGGCTTCAAACGGCAACAGGGTCAGCATCAGATCAATGCTTTTCTTGATGCCCTTGATACGCCCCTGCCGCCAGGCCCAGACCGACGGGCTCACATAGTGCACGGTTTTCAGGCCGCGATCGTGGAGCCGACGCGCAATGGGCAAAGTGAAATCCGGGGAATCAATCCCGATGACTACATCCGGTTTCTGTTCCAGCAGAAAGCGGACCAGGGATTTACGCAGACGCAGCAACTCAGGCAGATGGGAAAGCACTTCGGTGATTCCCATCACCGACAGTTTTTCCATGGGGAACAAGCTGGTGAGCCCTGCCTGGGCCATCTCTTCGCCACCGACACCGATAAACCGGGCACCGGGATAACGGGCAGCAAGGGCCTGCATCAGGCCCGCACCAAGAATATCCCCGGAAGCTTCCCCGGCAATCAGTGCGACCAGCGGTGCGTCCTTGCGCTGTGCCATGTCAGCGGGTGATACCGCGCTCAGAGGCTTTCAGGGAATCGATGAAGATCTGCAGCGCATCCGACGGTTCCATGGCTTCCAGTTCGGCCAGCGCCTGTTCCAATGTGAGCCCCTGGCGGTAGACCACCTTATAGGCCTTGCGCAGGCTGCTAACCACATCTTTGGACCAGCCACGACGGCGCATGCCCTCAAAGTTCATACTGCGGGCGCTGGCCGGGTTGCCGGACACCATCACGTAAGCCGGAATATCTTTCAGCACCAGCGAACAGCCGGAGGTCATGGCGTAGGAGCCAATTTTGCAGAACTGGTGCACACCGGTCATGCCGCCGAGAATCACGCCATTGCCCACATGAGCATGGCCCGCCACCGAGGCATTGTTGGCAAAAATACAGTCATCGCCAATCATGCAGTCATGCGCCACATGCACATAGGCCATCAGCAAGTTACGACTACCGATTTTAGTCAGGGAATTGTCCTGAATGGTACCGCGATGAATGGTGACCGATTCACGGATGACATTGTCGTCGCCAATTTCCAGACGAGTCGGTTCCCCGTTGTACTTCTTGTCCTGGCAGTCCTCGCCGACGGACGCGAACTGGAAGATGTGGTTATTGCGACCAATGGTGGTCGGCCCTTTGATGACAACATGGGACGCCACTACGGTGCCCGCACCGATTTTCACGTCGGGGCCAATAATGGAGTACGGACCCACCTGCACATCCTCTGCAAGCTCCGCGGCCGGATCAATAAGGGCGGTCGGATGAATCATGGACTAGTCACTTTTATTTTGATGATGGTGGCAGGCAGTATACGCCAGCCTCGCACTGGCGTACGGGTGGGGATCAGACTTTTTGCTCAGCAACCAGCATTTCTGCGCTGGCAACCGTTTTCCCATCTACCTGCGCCTCACAGGTGAATTTCAGAATATTGCGTTTTACCACCACATATTCAGCGAACAGGTGGAGAGTATCCCCCGGGATCACACGACGCTTGAAGCGCGCCTTGTCAGTCCCCACCAGCAGATAGATATAGCCGTCTGAGGGTTTTTTATTTTCCGTCACAAAACCCAGAATGCCTGCAGCCTGCGCCATCGCTTCGATGATCAATACGCCGGGCATGATGGGCTCGTCAGGAAAATGGCCATTGAAGAACGGCTCGTTGATCGTCACGTTTTTCAACGCTTCAATCCGCTTCCCGGGCTCGAGATTCAACACCCGGTCAATCAACAAAAAAGGGTAACGATGGGGCAGGTATTCCCTGACCGCTTGAATATCCATCATCATGTGTTCCACACAGGCAAGTACCGCAAATCGCGGATAATTAGTCGCTTAAACGCTCAAGCTTGCGCACACGGCGGGCCAGATCATCCAGATTCCGGAAACGCGCCACGTTCCTACGATAGCGGGATTGGCTATCCACGGGCAACGCAGAACCATAGGTACCCGGTTCCTTGATAGAGCTGGAGACCAGTGACATGGCCAGAATTTGCACCTTGTCACACACCTCGATGTGACCAGCGATACCGGCCGCTCCACCAATCAGGCAGAAGGAACCGATTTTGGCTGAACCAGCGATGCCAGCTTTCCCGGCGATAGCGGTATGATCACCAATGACAACGTTGTGCGCGACCTGAATCTGATTGTCCAGAATCACGCCATTACCAATGATGGTATCTTCGATTGCCCCACGATCTACTGTGGTGCCAGCGCCAATTTCCACATCGGCACCGATGGTGACACCACCGACCTGGTGAAGCTTGGTCCAACCCGCGCCATTAAAGGCGAAACCGAAACCATCGCCACCGATCACGCAATTGGCGTGTATGATAGTGCGCGGACCCAGTGTGACNCCATGGTAAATTGTAACATTTGGCCAAATTCGACACTGATCCCCGATACGCGAACCAGCCCCCACCACGCTGTTCGCCATGATGACAGCACCCTCTCCCACCGTCACATCCGCTTCCACCACCACGTTCGGGCCAATAGAGGCTGAATCAGCAATCTGTGCCGCTGCATCAACCACAGCAGCAGGATGCACACCCGCCTGCGGTTGTGGTGCAACCTCAAAAAACGCACTGGCTTTGGCAAACGCGAGGTACGGATCTTTAACGATCAAGGCCGCAACCGGGCAATATTCCCGCTGAGACTCAGGGATCAGCACCGCCCCCGCGCCGGTCTGTTCCAAAAACGACCGATAACGAGGGTTGGCAAGAAAGGTAAGCTGGCTGGGTGACGCGGACTGGATCGTGCCCAGACCATCGACTACGTGGCTGGCCTCTCCGACCAGCTCCGCACCCAGCTTTTCTGCAAGTTCTCCGAGGGTCAGCATTATTTCATGCTGTTCAGTTGTTTGCCCACAGCCTCGGTAATGTCCAGGTCAGGCTTGGTGTACATCACCGCCTGGGCATTGAGAACCACATCCAGCTTTTCACGCTTGGCCACGGCTTCCATGGCGGTTTTCAGTTTCGGCTGCATTTCTTCCAGAATGTCACGCTGCGCTTCGTTGGCACGCTTTTGCAGCTTGCGCTGCAGGCTCTGGATTTCGATCATTTTCTGCTGACCTTGCGTCTTCAACGTGTCTTGCTGATCCGCTGACATGGTCATGGCTTCTTTTTGCAATTTTTGCTGCAGTTTCTGCACATCATTCTGCAGAGCGTTGAGCTTTTGCTCATCGGCAGACAGTTCATTTTCCAGGGATGACATTTTTGCTTTCACGTTATCCGACGATTGCAATGCAGCAATCGGATCGAGAACCCCAACGGAGGCATCAGCCATGCCCAGTGAAGGCAGAATAAGTGTCAGTGCTACCAGTGTTTTTTTCATCATTATTAAACTCCTAAAAAGTCTGTCCCAGAGAAAATTGGAATACTTCCGTGTCGTCGCCTGGCTGGTCGTTCAGCGCCTTGGCGAGGTTGAAGCTGAGCGGCCCGATGGCCGTCAACCAGGTCAGCCCGATACCGGCAGAGGTACGAATATCCTGTGGCTCAAAGTCCGCAAAAATATCATCCCGCTCGGTTTCAAACACGTTCCCCGCATCCACGAACAGGAAGGTTCTCACGCTTCGTGACTCCGGCGCAAAGGGCGTCGGGAAAATCAGCTCCATGCTCGCTTCTGTCAGGAAGTTGCCGCCGATGGGATCCGGGCTGGGATCCGTGGTGCCATTGAGGTAATAACTCAAGCCTTCAGAGCGTGGCCCCAGGGAGCGAGACTCGTAGCCACGCACGGAGCCGATACCGCCTGAATAATAGTTCTCGAAGAACGGCAGCACCGTGTCGTCGCCGTAGCCATCACCATAGGCCACATCAGCACGGGTGCGCAGCGTCCAGCGCTGGGTAATGGGGAAATATTTCTGCCCGGTCCAGTTCAGCTTGTAGAAGCCGTAATCGGACCCCGGCACCGCCACTTCAAAGCCAAGGGTACTCGACCAACCGCGATCAGGCAGGATGCCCCGGTTCAGGGTGCTGGTCTGCAGTGAGGCATTGGCCTTGTATTCATTGAACTTGGTGCCCTCTTCGATCAGGAAGTTGGCAATATCCACGGCCACGAAATCACCGGTGGTAATGTCGGTTTTCTCGTAGGTGGCACCGAAGCTCAGACGGGAATATTCCGAGATGGGATAACCAAACGTCACCGAGCCACCCAGACGATCCGCCGCATAGGAGGCCACCGTGGTTTCATCGAAATCAATTTCGGAATAGAACAGGCTGAAGCCCCGGCTTACCCCGTCCAAGGTGTAATACGGGTTGTAATGAGAAAAGCTGTAGGAATCACGGATGTCGGAGCGGCTCAGCGCAAAGGAGACCCGGTTACCACTACCGCGCCAGTTATTCTGGGTCACGTTGGCACCGAAGATAAAACCGGAAGCGTCGGAGAAACCCACGTTGGCACCGATGGAGCCGGAAGGCTGCTCTTCCACCTTGTAGTTCACATCCACCAGATCATCCGCATTGGGCACCCGCGGCGTGTCCGCTTCTACCACACTGAAGTAACCCAGGCGCTGCAAACGTTGACGAGACAAGTCGACCAATGAGGTGTTTGCCGGCGCCTGTTCGAACTGACGCAGCTCACGGCGCAGCACTTCGTCGTCGGTCTTGGCGTTACCACTAAAGTTGATCCGGCGGACATAGACCTTGCGGCCAGGATCCACATAGAAGGTCACGTCAACAGTGTGATCCTCGTCATTGGCATTATGCTCACGGCCGTTAACTTCCGCGAAAGTGTAACCTTCATTGCCGAGACGGCGTTTGATCAGATCATTGGTATAGGTCACCAGTTGTTGGCTGAACACCTGCCCTTTCTTAACGATCAACAAGGGACGCAACTGTTCCTCTTCCACCACCAGGTCACCAGCCAGATTCACCTCATTGACGGTGTATTGTTCGCCTTCGGCAACATTCACGGTGATAAAGACACTACGACGATCCGGAGTGACTGACACCTGGGTCGATTCGATGGAAAAGTTGATATAACCACGATCCAGGTAATAGGAGCGCAGCCGCTCCAGGTCGCCACCCAGTTTTTCCCGGGAGTATTTGTCATCGCCCTTGATGAACGACCAGAAGCCGGAAGAATGCAGCTCAAAATCTTCCAGTAAGGTTTCATCGTCAAACAGCTGATTGCCTACGATGTTGATATTGCGAATTCTCGCGGCTTTACCTTCATAAATCTCGATCTTCAGAGCCACCCGGTTGCGCGGCAACGCCACCGATTCGGTCTTGATATCTGCCCCGTAGCGGCCCTGACTGACGTACTGGCGCTCCAGTTCGCCCGCAATCGCCTGCAAGGTAGAGCGCTGGAACACTTCACCTTCAGCAAGCCCCGCCTCTGTCAGGCCCTTGCGCAGATTTTCTTCGTCAATGGATTTGTTACCAGACAGTTCGATACGCGCAATACTCGGGCGCTCGGCAACAATCACCACCAGGTCGTCACCGTCACGGCCCAGCTGCACATCCTCAAAGTTGCCGGTGGCAAAAAGGCGCTGAACCGCATCGACCACCTGACCACGGTTAACCGTGTCACCAGCCTGAATCGGCAGGGAGGCGTAGACCCGCTCCACAGGCAGACGCTGGAGGCCTTCTACACGAATATCGTGGACCTTGAACGGTAACTGTGTGTCCGCATTTAGCAGCGGTGCTGCCAACAGGCAAAAAACCGCTAGCAGGCCCTTCAGGGGGCTGCTCAGAATGTCCCCAAATCTCATGAAAACTGCTTCACCAAGTCGTTGTAAATGGCCAATAACATGAAGCTGACCACGAGCGTCAGCCCAACACCTTGTGCGGCCATCAAGAACCGCTCAGGTAAACTGCGACCGCGAATCATTTCAATGATTCCAAAGAAAATCCAGCCGCCATCAAGCATTGGTACGGGTAGAAGGTTAATCACCCCCAGCGTGATGCTGAGGTAAGCCAGCAATGCCAGGAAGCTGGCAATGCCAATGGACGCACTTTCGCCGGCCACCTGGGCAATGGTGATGGGGCCACCCAGGTTATCGAGAGAAAGCTTGCCGGTGACCAGTTTCACCAGGCTCGCGCCCACCACATTGACCTGCTCGGCAAAGCGACTGCTCGCCGCACTGACAGCCCCCAGCACACCAAATTCCTGCTGGTAAACGCCGCCCAGGCCCACGCCGATACGGCCAAAAGATTCACCGTTTTCGGTCACCGTGGCTGGCACCACCTGGAGCGTCTCAATGCGCGTTCCGCGGAGTACACCGACAGCCAGGGACTCACCCGGTGCAGCCATGATACTTTCCTGCCACTGGGACCAGCTGAATACCGGTTCAGCGTTCAGGGTAAGCACCTGATCACCACCGGTCAGGCCGGCCTGCTCTGCCGGGCTGCCCGCCTGGAGCTCACCGATAACCACGGCCTGATTGAGCCCCAGGGCTTCCAGGGGCGGCTTGTCCAGATCCGCGGACCAGGGCGAGGTATCCAGCTCACGAACCGTGATGCCACCTCCAGCCTGCTCTACGGTGATCGCCAGGGTATCCGGCTCGCCCAGATGCAGGATCAATTCGTTGTAGAAGGCGCGCCAGCCCTGCAGCTCGGTGTTGCCCACTGCAACGATGCGATCCCCGGGCACAAAACCGGCCTGCTCGGCGACAGAATCCGGCGTCACCGGGCCCACCACGGCTTCCAGGCCACGTTGACCGTAGCCAAACATCAACACCCAGTAGATCAGCATGGCAAGGATAAAGTTGAACACCGGGCCCGCCGCATAGGTAATCACGCGCTGCCAGGCCGGCTTGGCGGAAAATTCGCCCGGCGCACCTTCCGCCGTCTCATCTTCACGGACATCCAGCGGCTTCACGTAGCCACCCAGGGGAATCGCGCTGATCACCCACTCAGTGCCCTTCTTATCGGTAAAACGCAGGATTTTCGGGCCGAAGCCCACAGAAAAGGTCAGAACGCGGACGCCAAAGGCGCGCATAGCAAGAAAGTGGCCCCATTCATGGAAAGCCACAATGATTACAATCGTGACGACGAATGCCAGCAACGTCAGCATCCACGCTCCTTAATCCAACGGCGGGCAACCTGCCGCGCCTGGCGATCAATCTCCATGACCGCATCCACATCCCGGCAGGCTGGCGCATCCTGCTGCTCCAGGGTCCGCGCCACCACATCCGCAATGCCCATAAAATCGAGTTGACCGCTCAGAAAAGCCGCCACAGCCTCTTCATTGGCCGCATTAAGCACCGCCGTTGCGGTCCCGCCGGCGGCCATGGCATCACGCGCCAGACCCAGACAGGGAAACCGCTTCAGGTCAGGCAATTCAAAATTCAGCCCGGCCAGCGCCGCAAAATCCAGCCGCTTGGCCCCGGATTCCACCCGCTCCGGCCACGACAGACCACAGGCGATGGGGGTACGCATATCCGGTGTGCCCATCTGCGCCAACACCGAGCCATCTCGGTAAGCGACCATGGAGTGAATCACACTCTGGGGGTGCACCACCACATCCACCATGGCGGGCGGTACATCGAACAACCAGCAAGCCTCGATAAACTCCAACCCCTTGTTCATCAAGGTGGCGGAATCCACAGAGATCTTCGGCCCCATATCCCAGTTGGGATGTTTAATCGCCTGCTCCGGGGTGACCGCTTGCAACTGTTCTGCGCTGAACTCCCGGAAAGGGCCGCCAGATGCCGTCAGTAGCAGACGCTCAACCCCCGCGTTGACCCCTTCGGATGGCAAGCATTGAAAAATGGCGTTGTGCTCGGAATCCAGCGGCAGCAATGTGGCCCCGTGACGCTTCACTGCGTCCATAAACAAGGACCCAGTCACGACCAGCGCTTCCTTGTTGGCCAGCAGCACCCGCTTGCCTGCCTCCACCGCAGCCAGAGTCGGACGCACACCGGCAGCACCGACAATGCCTGCCACCACCGTATCCGCATCCGGGTGAGCCGCCAGCTCACAGAGAGATTCAGGGCCTGCCAGAACCTCTACCTGTGACCCAGCCCTACCCAGATGGTTCCGCAGCGCCGTGGCGGCGGCGGGGTCTGCCATGGCCGCATAACGCGGCTGTACCGTTTCGCACAGCCGCGCCATGGCCTGCCACTGGGTACCGGCAGTGACCGCAAACACCTCATAGCGCTCCGGGTGACGCACCACCACATCCAGGGTTTGCTGACCAATGCTGCCCGTGGCCCCCAGCAACGTCAGGCGCTGCCTGCCAGAGCGAGGAACGCGGTGTGAATCGCTTGCAGAGGGTGTCACAAACTGCCTCCCGGCAGGGCAAACCAGTTGAACCCGGCCAGAGCGATGGGCATGGCCGCTGTGACGCTATCGATGCGGTCCAGCATACCGCCGTGACCGGGCAGGATGGTGCCGCTGTCCTTGAAGCCGCGCTCGCGCTTTACCATGCTTTCAAACAGGTCGCCCAGGGCTGACGCCAGCACAGTAAACAAGGCCACTAGCATTAACGGCCACAACTGGGCGTCCAGCAGGCCTGCAGCGTACACACCTGCCACAACAACCAGCGCCAGAGCGACACCACCCAACAGGCCTTCAATGGTCTTGCCTGGGCTCACCAGCGGGGCCAGCTTGTGTTTGCCAAAGGTGCGACCGGCAAAATACGCACCGGTATCCGCCGCCCACACCCACAGAAGAATAAACATCAGCGCCCAGGGGCCCGCCAGGCCCAGGGCACCATTGCTCTGCAATTGCACAATGGCGGCCCAGGACGGAACCAGCAACAACAGGCCCACCAGCGCCATCAGCGCAGGGCGGTACCAGACGCGAGCATTGCCCGGGTATCCCACCACCAACACCAGCGCGAGCAACCACCACACGGGAATCGCATTAAGCAACCAGGCGGGATGAAAATACTCCGCTGCGGCCATCGCCACAGCCAGTGCCGCCACCCAGGCCAAACGCACAGTCAGGCTAATCTTGCCCATCATGGCCGCCCATTCCCAGCCAGCCAAGACAAAAAACACCCCGGCCACAAGGGCAAACGGTAGGCGATCCAGCCCGAAAACGGCGGCCAGCACGATTGGCAGCAGCACCAGCGCGGTAATCACGCGCAGCTTTAGCATTATTGTTCTCCACTCAAGCTGGCCACTTCCTCACCGGAACGACCAAAGCGTCGCTGGCGGCCAGCAAAATCCTGTAACGCTGCATCAAAGGCATCAGCGTCAAAATCTGGCCACAACAACGGTGAGAAATACAGTTCACTGTAAGCCAGTTGCCACAACAAAAAGTTGCTTATTCTTTGATCGCCACCAGTGCGAATCAGCAAATCCGGGGGCGGTAAATCCGCCATGGACAGCTGCGGCGCCATGGACTCCGCGCTGATCTGCTCTGGCTGCATCTCACCGGCGGCCACTTTTTCCGCCATTATCCGGGCGGCATGGGCAATATCCCACTGCCCGCCATAATTCACCGCGATCACCACCGTCATGCGGTTGTTCGCGGCCGTCAACGATTCCGCCTCGGCCATGCCGTCCTGCAGGTCCGCTGCGAACGCTGAGCGGTCACCAATAAAACGGATGCGTACACCATGGCCATGCAGCTCTTCAACCCGGCCACCCAATGCCTTGAGGAACAAAGCCATCAGGTGATCCACTTCAGACTGGGGCCGGCGCCAGTTTTCCGAGCTGAACGCGAAAAGCGTCAACGCCTCTATGCTCCGCTGGGCAGCCTGGCGAATGATCGCCTGCACCGTTGCCTCACCGGCGCGATGCCCTTCCTCTCCCGGTAAACCCTGCTTACGGGCCCAGCGGTTGTTGCCGTCCATGATGATCGCCACATGGCGAGGCACACTGCCCTGGTGGGAATCGAGATCGGGGGCACTGGAATGCGGTTGATTGTCGGCCATACTGCATCCGCCAATAATAAAAACGGGCTGACGCGCAGCCCGAAATGTCAGTCAGATTACCGTTCGCAAGCCGCGATTAAACGGTCATCAATTCCTCTTCTTTCTCTTTCAGAACATTTTCCACTTCCGCCACCATTTTATCGGTGAGCTGCTGGATCTGTTCTTCGCCACGGCGCTGCTCATCCTCGGAAATTTCTTTTTCCTTGAGTAGCTCTTTCAGGTCGCTGTTGGCGTCACGGCGAATGTTGCGAATAGAGACACGAGCCTGTTCAGCTTCTGCG
>NZ_LWFX01001653.1:0-2287 GCF_001635175.1 Alcanivorax sp. HI0083
GCGCAGCCGTGGATCAGGAGTGCGCCGCAGAGCGGCAGAATCGCGTAACGGGTCATTAAGGTCGGTATGCCTGTTTCTGTTTAGGCTATCATGGCACAGCGATTGGCCATTGCCCAAGCCATGAAGTGGTGTGCGCTACCATACCGGTTTGCTCTCCGGGCTGACATTGTTTTGGCAGGCGCTTTCGCGCAAAATGCCACACCCTTGCGCCCCGGCTTTTTCGGGGTTTACGGGCTGGCCACGGCCGCCTGCTGTCACTGTCGCGCACAGGAATGTATGAATCTAGTCGCTGTTGGCGTCAATCACACCACCGCGGATGTGGAGCTACGCGAACGTCTGGCGTTCTCAACGCAGCAGGCGGAAGCGGCGCTGGCCAGCTTGCGTGAGATGCCCGGTGTGCGCGAGGCTGCCTTGCTGTCTACCTGTAATCGCACCGAGCTGTATTGCCTCACCGACGACACTGCCCCTGACTTTACCCAATGGCTGGCATCCAGCCGGCACTTGTCTGCGGAGCGTTTGTCCACGGTGCTGTATCAGCACTCCGGGGAGCAGGCGCTGGAGCACATGATGCGGGTGGCGGGCGGCCTGGATTCGCTGGTGCTGGGCGAGCCCCAGATTTTGGGTCAGATGCGTGAAGCCTATGCCCGTGCCCACGAAGCGGGCCTGCTCAATGGCGAACTGTCGCGCCTGTTCCAGGAAGTCTTTTCGGTGGCCAAACGCATTCGCACGGAAACCGGCATCGGCGCCAATCCGGTATCGGTGGCCTATGCGGCGGTATCCTTTGCCCGCCACATCTTTGCGGACCTGAAAAAAAGCCGGGCATTGTTGATCGGTGCCGGTGAAATGATCGAGTTGGTGGCCCGTCACCTGGGCGAGCAACAGGTGAAGGAAATTACCATTGCCAACCGCACCCAGGAACGGGCGAGCGAGCTGGCAGCGGCCGTGGGCGGCCGGGGCATCAGCCTGGAAGAATTGCCGGTGGCGCTGGAAAGTGCCGATATCCTGATTTCCTGTACTGCCGCCCCGTTGCCGATTCTGGGCAAAGGCATGGTAGAGCGGGCCCTGAAAAAACGTCGCCACCGGCCCATGTTCATGGTGGATATCGCCGTGCCACGGGATATCGAACCGGAAGTGGGTGAGCTGGACGACGTTTACCTGTACACGGTGGATCACCTGCAGGAAGCGATTCAGGAGAATGTCCGTGCCCGTCAGCAGGCGGCCCAGGAAGCCTCGGAATTGATTCGTGACGCCATCGTGCGGCATCGCCGTCAGCGTCGTGAGCAGGATGCCGTCAAGGTGTTGCGCGACTACCGTGAGCAACGCACCAGCATGGCGGAGAGTGAACTGGAAAAAGCCCTTCAGCAGTTACGCAATGGCGGGGATGCGGAACAGGTGCTGCGCAAGTTTCAGCATTCGCTGGTGAACAAGTGGCTGCATACGCCCAGTGTGACCTTGCGAAAAATGGCGGCTGATGGTCGCGCCGAAGCCCTGTTACTGGCCCGCGAGCTGTTGCTCGACAATCCGGGTTCCTCGTCCGAAGAAAACGAATAGCTCGCCCGAATACACCCCTGAATAAAGCGCTGTGCTTTAGAGGATTCTATGAAAGCGTCATTGCAAGGCAAGCTGGACAAGCTCGCAGACCGGTTCGAAGAGCTGGCGGGGCTGCTGTCTGACCCGGATGTGATCGGCAATCAGAACCAGTTTCGTGATTTGTCCCGGGAATACGCGGAAATCGATCCGGTGGTGAAATGCTATCAGGAGTATCAGCAGGCGGCGGAAAACCTGGATGCGGCCAAAGCCATGCAGGACGACAGCGATCCGGATATGCGCGAAATGGGCGCGGAAGAAGCCCGCGATGCCCAGGCGCGCATGGAGGCGCTTGCCGAAGAACTGCAGAAACTGATGTTGCCGAAAGATCCCCGAGACGGCGCTAACGTGTTCCTCGAAGTCCGCGCCGGCACCGGTGGCGACGAAGCGGCCCTTTTTGCCGGCGACCTGTTCCGCATGTATTCCAAGTATGCGGATCAACGCGGCTGGAAAGTGGAAATGGTCAGCGCCAGTGAGGGCGAGCACGGCGGGTACAAGGAGGTGATTGCGCGGGTGATCGGTGAGGGCGTCTATTCGCGCATGAAATTCGAATCCGGGGCCCACCGGGTGCAGCGGGTGCCGGCTACGGAATCCCAGGGGCGGATCCATACCTCCGCCTGTACGGTGGCAATCATGGCGGAAGCCGAGCAGCTGGGCGATATCATCATTCGCAACGAAGACCTGCGCATCGATACCTACC
>NZ_LWFX01001654.1:0-563 GCF_001635175.1 Alcanivorax sp. HI0083
CGAGCCAGTTGCTCGTCATCGCAGACAAGTACCCGCATAAGTCCCATCCTTTTTATTGCAGCGGATATCGAATTTCGATCTCGTATTCTTTTTGTTCCGGGCGGGATTCCACCGCCACATCATCACCGTACAGGGCTTCCAGCCGGTGACGTATATTTTCCAGCGCCATGCGGTTGCCTTTGTGATGTCCGTCGCCTTCCGGCTTGGGATTGCTCACCGACAGCACCAGGTTGCCATTGTGCGCGAGGGCGCGAATCGTCACCATCCCCCCTGCAGATAATGGCTGTATGCCATGATAAATGGCATTTTCAAGCAAGGGTTGCAAGGTTAATAACGGAATCTTCAGGGATTTTGCGTCTACCTGGATATCCCATGCCACCTGCAAACGCTCCCCCATCCGCAGCTGCTCGATGTGAATATAGCGCCGACACAGCTCCAGTTCTTCTTCCAGTGAGGCCTCGTTTCCACTGTTCTTGAGGCTGGCGCGAAACAGCACCGACAAGTCCTCCACCACCTGCTCCGCCCCATCCGGGTCCACCGCGATAAGGCTGGCGATAATGTTC
>NZ_LWFX01001655.1:0-2336 GCF_001635175.1 Alcanivorax sp. HI0083
TTCAGTGCCGACGCCCGTGAATATGTGGGGCTGATCGAGAAAAAGATCGTACTCATCGACGGCCAGGAGCTGGCCAAGCTGATGATTCAGTACAACTTGGGGGTGGGAATCAAGGAAACCTATGCCGTGAAGCAGATCGACAGCGACTACTTCAACGAAGAATAACCGGCCACGGTGCTCGCAAACGGGCGCCGGGCGACAAAGACAACACCGAGACAGACCTAATGACCCCAAAGCTCACCCTGCAACAACTGGAATCCTTCCTCTGGGAAGCCGCCGATATCCTGCGCGGCAATATGGATGCCTCCGAGTACAAGGATTACATTTTCGGCATGCTGTTCCTCAAGCGCCTTTCTGATGCGTTTGAGGAAGCCCAGGAAAAGGTGGTCAAGTATTACCTGGGCAAGGGCAAGTCCCGGCAGCAAGCCGAAGCGCTGGCCGACGACGAGGACGAGTACGACAAGACCTTCTACATCCCGGCCAGTGCCCGCTGGGATGCCTTGAAAAACGAAAAGCACAATATCGGGGAAACCCTGAACGTGGCCATGGAGGCCATCGAAGAAAAAAACCACTCACTGGAAGGCGTGCTGGCGTCCATCGACTTCAACATCAAGAACAAGCTCACCGACAAAAAGCTGCAGGATTTGCTCAGCCACTTCAGTAAACACCGGCTGCGCAACGCCGATTTCGAGCGCTCCGACCTGCTCGGCACCGCCTACGAATACCTGATCAAGATGTTCGCCGACAGCGCCGGCAAGAAGGGTGGTGAGTTCTATACCCCCTCGGAAGTGGTGCAGTTGCTGGTGTCCCTGCTCAAGCCCCACGCCGGCATGCGCATCTACGATCCCACTGCTGGTTCCGGCGGTATGCTGGTGCAAACCCGCAACTACCTGGCCACCCACGGCGAGAACAAGACCAACCTGTCCCTCTACGGGCAGGAGATGAACCTGAACACCTGGGCCATCTGCAAGATGAACATGTTCCTGCATGGGGTCTACAGCGCCGACATCAAGAAGGGCGACACCCTGCGTGAGCCGCAGCACACCGAAGCTGGGGCGCTGATGACCTTCGACCGGGTGATCGCCAATCCCCCCTTCAGCCTGAAGAAGTGGGGCAAGGAAGAAGCCGACAGCGATGCCTATGGCCGCTTCCCCTACGGCACCCCGCCCAAGGACGCCGGCGACCTGGCCTTCGTGCAGCACATGATCGCCAGCCTCAACGCTGAGGGCATGATGGGCGTGGTCATGCCCCACGGCGTGCTGTTCCGGGGCTCCAGCGAAAAGGCCATCCGCCAGGGCATTCTCAATGACGACCTGCTGGAAGCCGTCATCGGCCTGCCCGCCGCCCTGTTCTACGGTACCGGCATTCCCGCCTGCCTGCTGATCGTCAACAAGGCCAAGCCCGCCTCACGCCGTGGCAAGGTTTTGTTTATCAACAGTGAGCTGGAATACGAGGAAGGCAAGAATCAGAACAAGCTGCGCCAGCAGGATATCGCCAAGATCGTCCACACCTTCGAGCACTTCGAAGAGATCAAGCGCTATTCCAAAGTGGTGCCGCTGGCCGAGATTGAGGAAAACGACTTCAACCTCAACATTCGCCGCTACGCCGACACCAGCCCGCCCCCGGAAATCTTCGACGTGCGCGCCATCCTCCACGGCGGCATCCCGGTGCGGGAAGTGGAAAGCGAGTATATCCGCGAAGAAATCCTGGAAGACTTTGATGTGTCTGCGGTGTTTGTGAGGCGGGATGAGGAGCCGTCAGCGGGTGAAGGGTATTACGACTTCAAGCCGGAGATCGACAGCAAGGAAGCCATTCGGGATGCCGCGGGTGAAGTGGATGCCAAAGTCATTGCCCAGTTGGAGCGCTGGTGGGACAAGTATCGTGTCTCACTGAGCGAGCTGGATGCCCAGGTTGCGGATGCTGAGAGCGTGATGAAGGGGTATCTACAGGAGCTGGGGTATGAGTAATGCTGTGCCCCATGGGTGGGAAGAGGCAACAATTTTAGAGCTCGGAAATAACCATAAGGATACGGTTCAGACCGGGCCTTTTGGGGCCCAGTTACATGCGTCCGACTACAAAAGTGATGGGGTTCCTCTAATCCTAATTAGAAATATTAAGGACTACGGATTAGATGAGAGAGACATTCCAAAGATATCGCATGAAGATGCTGAGCGGCTTAATCGATACAGACTCAAGGTGGGCGATATTGTTTTCAGTCGAGTAGGGAGGGTTGGGAGCTGTTTTCTAACCACTAAACGAGAAAGTGGGTGGGTTATATCGGGGCAGACATTGCGAATGAGGGTTGATCTGAAAAAGGTAAACCCAGAGTTCTTGGT
>NZ_LWFX01001656.1:0-339 GCF_001635175.1 Alcanivorax sp. HI0083
ATCATGGATAAAAGCACTAACACATTGATAAACCAACACAAACCGCCCACCAGCATAACCACGGTGCTAACCGGAGGGTTCGGCGTTCCGAAACGGTTCATCATGCTGCTGCCATCACCAAGATAGAGATAAAGCTGGAATGGCAAATTGACCAACGGCACAAACGCCAGGATGACCCACCAGCCACTTTTTTCCATATCGTGCAAACGGCGCACCAGAAGTCCAATTTGGTAGACCAGCAACGCCAGCGACACCACTGCGACGACGCCCCAACCCACCCACTGCGGCAACAGTTCGGCGGACAACAACAGGAAAAGGGCCATCAGCAAGCCCGACAGC
>NZ_LWFX01001657.1:0-764 GCF_001635175.1 Alcanivorax sp. HI0083
CCCAGAGCCTGGCGCCATTGAGGCCGGTGGTTTTGCACTCCAGGATCTGCACCTCTGGATTTCCCACTACCGAGTAATCCAGATTGGCCAGCATCCAGGGCTTGTCTGCATCCGGGTGCTGGAGCACGGCATTCACTCGCCGTACCTTGTTGCCCGTCGCCTTGGCATAGGCCTCGGCCACCTTGGGTTCAAGAAGATTGCCCCAGTACAGCGGGGTATGGATGTCGTCAGGATCGGGGGCCGGTAACAGCCCATCCCGCCCGGTCTTGATCATCCACAGCTCAAGCGGCGATTGGTACGGATTAAGTCCCACGGCCGCAGCGGCATCGCTGGCCCCGATACCTTGCTTGCGGACCTTGAGCCACTGTTCCCGGTTCATGCCCTTGGTGGACACCAGGCGCAGGGCTGGGCGGGATGAGGATTTGATGGAGCGGGGCGTGCTCATGAGTGTCCTCCTTCCAGTTGGGTCAGCCGCTCGGTAAAGCGATCATGAAGATTGATCAGCCGGTGGGTCTGGGGTGTCTGATCCGACGGGATCTCATGACTACCGCCCTGGCTGAAGAAAGTGACCACCAGCTCGGTGATCATCTGTTGGATGTCGGTGTTGGGCGGTAAATCGCCATCATTCTCGAGCAGATAGGTGCCCAGCTGTTCGCCCAGGATAGACACCACCTCGTACTCGAACACCCCAGGAAACCCTTGCGGGCCATACCAGTAGGGTTGCACCTGTTTCCAGATATCGGGGATGAAGTCACACAGGGTGC
>NZ_LWFX01001658.1:0-881 GCF_001635175.1 Alcanivorax sp. HI0083
CGTGAAGGTCTGGTGGTCATTCATGAAGGAATGGCCCACATCGTCATAACTGCGGATATCGTGGGGCACCCCGAGCGTTTCCAGATGGCTGGCCAAACGCTCACCATGATCGCCGTAGAGCATATCCTGCTTGCCCCAGCCTCCTACCGCAGGGCAAATGCCGCGCAAGGTCTCGGCCTTTTTGGGGATCCCGCCATAAAACGGTGCCACCACCTGCACCGGGGCCTGGCTGGCATACAACACCGCGAATCGCCCGCCCATGCAAAACCCCATCACCCCCACCTGGGTCACCGGCTCTTCGCTTTGTGCCAGCAACCATTCACGACAGGCTTCCAACTGGGCAAACGCCGGGCCTTTGCCCGTTTCGTGGGCCTTCAGGGTCTTCACCACACATAACGCCTTGCTGCCGGGCAAATCATAGAGATCCGGCACCAACACCGGGTAGCCGTTATCTGCCAGGCGCTGGGCGATACGCTCAATATCGTCGGTATAACCAAAAATATCGTGGATGGCGATCACCGCCGCCTTGTGTGGTTGATGGCTGTCAGGGCGCAGCCAACGGGCGCGCATTACATGCCCGTCGGGCAAGGTAATCCCTACCGGTTGGTTTGTCATGGAACGTCCTTTGTGTCCGGATACATGCCCCACAGCGTAGCGGGAAATCCACCGGAAAAAAGCCGGGCCGTGCGAATTGTCCCAATCAGCCCCGGCGGGGAAAACGTCTCTGACTGCGCGACGACAATGTGCTGCGCAAAGCCCAAAGCTCGCCGGCAATGTCCCGGGGCTCGGATCAACGGCAGCTTTATTCCTTCATGGTTGCACGCTTTCTTCCTGGCGGCAGAAGACCCGGCCTTTAGCTTGTCACGGCGATCTGTTCCGCC
>NZ_LWFX01001659.1:0-413 GCF_001635175.1 Alcanivorax sp. HI0083
GCACGGCGATTAATCTGATGTTTCGTTATGTGGACCGCCCGGAACTACTGGATACGTTGAGCCAACTGGCCCGCGAGGAGCTGCTGCATTTTGAGCAGGTGGTACAGCTGATGCGTCAGCGTGACGTCACCTACGACCACATGACGCCGGCGCGCTATGCCAAGGGGATGCGTCAGCATATCCGCACCTCTGAGCCGGGGCGCCTGGTGGACACCATGATTGTGGGGGCGCTAATCGAGGCGCGTAGCTGTGAGCGTTTTGCCGCTCTGGCGCCCCATGTGGATGCGGAGTTGGGGCGCTATTACCGCTATTTATTGAAAAGCGAGTCGCGCCACTTTGAGGATTATCTGAAACTGGCCGAGCAATATGCCCAGGGGCCGATTACGGAACGGGTGGATTTTTTCAAGGCGGTA
>NZ_LWFX01001660.1:0-2557 GCF_001635175.1 Alcanivorax sp. HI0083
CGAAAGCCTGCGCGAAGTGCTGCGCGACTTTCCCCTGCAAGGCAGCGACGGCGGCCAGATGCGCGATATCTGCTTCGGCGTATGCCGTCACCTGCGCCCGCTCAACCACTGGCTCAACCAACAGCTCTCCAAACCGCTCAAGGCCAGCGCCCAGCCGGTGCGGCTGGCACTGCTGGCCGGCCTCTATGAACTGTGGTTTAGCGACCGCCCGGCCCACGCCATCGTCAATGCTTACCCGCAGCTATGCCGCAAGCTGAAAGCCCCCTGGGCCGCCGGCCTGAGCAATGCGGTACTGCGCAAGGCCAGCCAGATCACCATTGAACAAGCCGTGGCCGACGCCCCCGCCAACATCCAGCTGAGCCTGCCAGATTGGCTGTTTAAACGCTGGCAAAAAGATTGGCCCGACGACGCCGACGCCATGGCCCGCGCCAACCTGCAAACACCGCCGTTCACCCTGCGGGTGAATCGTCAGCAGCAACAACGCGCCGATGCCCTTACCGCCCTGGGTGAGGGCGCCCGTGCCGGCAGCGTTGCCCCTTACAGCATTTACCTGCAGCCCGCCCGGCCGGTATTTCNGCTACCCGGTTTTGAGCAAGGTGCCCTCTCGGTGCAGGACGAAGCCGCCCAACTGCCCGCCGAATTGCTGCAGGCCCCGGCCAACGGCCGCATTCTGGACGCCTGCGCCGCCCCCGGCGGCAAAACCGGGCAGCTGCGCGAGAAATTCCCCGCCACAGACCTCACCGCCCTGGAGCTGGAAGGCAAGCGACTGGCCCGCATCCGCGAGAACCTGGCGCGACTGGGCACCGACGTCACCCTGCTGCAAGGCGACGCCAGCGACCCGCAATCCTGGTGGGACGGCACCCCCTTCGATGCCATCCTGCTGGACGCACCCTGCTCCGCCACCGGCATCCTGCGCCGCCAACCCGATGTGAAATGGCACCGCAAAGCCTCGGACATTCCCGCACTGGTTGATTTACAAGCACGCATGCTGGATGCACTATGGCCGCTGCTCAATCCCGGCGGCATGCTGGTGTATGCCACCTGTTCGGTGCTGCGCGACGAGAACGACCATCAGGTTCGTGACTTCCTGCAACGCCAGCCGCAGGCCCGGGATGTGACGCCACGGCCGGAAGGGGCCACAATGGTGGACGCAGGGTGGCAGCTGTTCCCGGAACAACACGGTCCGGACGGTTTCTACCTGGCTTGCCTGCGTAAAGAATCGGGGGCCCGACTCAGTTCATGAAAATCATTATTCTCGGTGCCGGCCAGGTGGGCGGCACTCTGGCCGAAAACCTGGCCAATGAACGCAACGACATCACGGTCATCGACACCGATGATGAGCGCCTGCGCGAGCTGGGTGACCGCCTGGATATCGGCACCGTGCGCGGCATGGGCTGCTACCCGGCAGTACTCAAGGAAGCCGGCGCCGAAGACGCGGACATGCTGATCGCGGTGACCAACTCTGACGAGGTCAACATGATCGCCTGTCAGGTGGCTTACTCCCTGTTCCGCACCCCCTCCAAGATCGCCCGCATTCGCACCGCCCACTACACCAGCCGCTCGGAAAAACTGTTCAACGAAAACGCCCTGCCCATTGATGTGATCATCAGCCCTGAACAGGTAGTGACTGACTACATCAAGCGCCTGATTGAACATCCTGGCGCCCTGCAGGTGGTGAACTTCGCCGGTGGCCGGGTACAGCTGGTGGCAGTGCGCGCCTATTACGGTGGGCCGCTGGTGGGCAACGAGCTGCGTGAATTGCGCAAACACATGCCCAACGTGGATACCCGCGTCGCTGCTATTTTCCGCCGTGGCCGACCGATCATCCCGGAAGGCAACACCGTGATCGAAGCCGACGATGAAGTCTTCTTCATCGCCGCCAAGAACGACATCCGTGCGGTCATGAGCGAGCTGCGCCGCCTGGAGCATAACTACAAGCGCATCGTGATCGCCGGCGGCGGCAACATCGGTTACCGGCTGGCCAAGACCATTCAGCATCGTTACAACGTCAAAGTGCTGGAGCGCATGCCCAAACGGGCGGAATGGCTGGGCGAGAAACTGCATCAGACCGTGGTGCTGCAAGGCCTGGCCACCGACCGGGACGAACTGCTCAAGGCCAACATCGAAAACACCGATGTGTTCTGCGCGCTCACCAACGATGACGAAGCCAACATCATGGCCTCCTTGCTGGCCAAACGGCTGGGCGCCCGCAAGGTGATGACGCTGATCTCCAATCCGGCCTACGTGGATCTGGTGCAGGGCCACGACATCGACATTGCCATTTCACCCCAGCAATCCACCATCGGCAGCCTGCTCAGCCATGTGCGCCGGGGCGATGTGGTCAACGTTTATTCCCTGCGCCGGGGCGCAGCGGAAGCCATTGAAGCGATTGCCCATGGCGACGCCAAGTCGTCCAAAGTGGTAGGGCGCGCCATCGATGAAATTGATCTACCGGAAGGCACCACCATTGGTGCAGTCGTGCGCGGCGAAAAAGTGCTGATTGCCCACGACCATGTGGTGATCGAACCGGACGACCACGTAATCCTGTTCCTGATCG
>NZ_LWFX01001661.1:0-744 GCF_001635175.1 Alcanivorax sp. HI0083
GGCGCTGATTGGCATGTCGGTGGGCGGCTCTTTTGTGCTGGCGCTGATTCTTGGCCCCCTGCTGGCGGGATGGCTGGGCTTGTCCGGCCTGTTCTGGATGACCTCGGTGCTGGGGGGCTTTGCCTTGCTGGTTGCTTTTGTGGTGCCGGCTCCGAAAGCCTNGCAGGGTGAGGCATTGCCCGCGTCGGAGCGCTTCCGCCGCGTATTGGGTAGTAAGACATTGCTGCGTTTTGATGTGGGCATTTTTAGCCTGCACCTGATCATGACCGCATCCTTTGTGGTGGTGCCTGCCCTGCTCAGTGAGCGCCTGGGGCTGACGCTGCAAAGCCACAGCTTGCTGTATCTGGCGGTGCTGGTGGCAGGGTTCCTGGCCATGGTGCCCTTGATTATCCGGGCGGAGCGCCGCGGAGCGGTGCCGATGAAGCGTCTGGCGGTGGTGTTGCTGGCGGTTTCCCAGTTGCTGCTGGCGCTGGCTGGCGCGCAATTGTGGCATTTTGTCCTCGCCTTGCTGGTTTTCTTTACGGCTTTTAACCTGCTGGAAGCCTTGCTGCCCTCACTGGTGGGGCGTGCTGCCCCGGCCGGCACACGGGGAACGGCCATGGGGGTGTACTCCACCAGCCAGTTTCTGGGTGTGTTTGTCGGCGGGCAAATGGGGGGCGCGCTGTATCAATGGGTGGGCGCGGAAGCGGTTTTTTATGGCTGCGGGTTGCTGGCGTTGATCTGGTTGCTGGTGCTGGTGGGCAT
>NZ_LWFX01001662.1:0-475 GCF_001635175.1 Alcanivorax sp. HI0083
CCGCCTCAAACTCACCAGCTTCAGCACGGAATTCCCAGACACCACGACCCGCCTCAACACCAGCTTTCGCGAAATGACCGGCTTGCGCCTTGGTCACGCGGCTGGCACGGCGCTCACCTACAGTTACCTGTACGGCCTGATAGCCATCTGATTCTTCGGTCTTGACCTGGGAAACCCGATTAGGGCTAACCTCAATCACAGTCACCGGAACACTGACACCTTCTTCAGTGAACACCCGGGTCATGCCGCATTTTCGACCGATCACACCAATCGCCATTGTTTACCTCTTCACAACCTGTCGGGATAAACCCGCCCGTTGTTAACCCAGGCTGATCTGCACGTCCACACCAGCAGCCAGATCCAGTTTCATCAGCGCGTCCACGGTTTTATCCGTAGGCTCGACAATATCCACCAGCCGCTTGTGGGTGCGGATCTCATACTGATCTCGCGCATCTTTGTTTACGTGCGGAGAGAC
>NZ_LWFX01001663.1:0-9385 GCF_001635175.1 Alcanivorax sp. HI0083
GTAGGGCCGGATCATGGCGCGAATCTCTTCACTGGCGCCGAGCAACGCAAAGGCAGGTTCCTGGATCAGCCACAACACCAGCACCAGCACACCCTGCAGCACACCACCGCCGACCAGCACCAGCGCCCCCAACCGGTTGGCCTGCTCCTGCTGGCCGGCACCGATGGCCCGGGAGATGAGCGCGGCAATGGCAATACCGATGCCCACCTGCACACCGATGACCAGAAACGCCAACGGAAAAGTGAACGACTGGGCCGCCAGCGGTGCGGTGCCCAGCCGGGCCACGAAGATACTGTCGACCAGATAAAAGCCCAGCAGGGACATGACGCCCATGGCCATGGGCCAGGTCTGCTGCCAGAGCTGGCGGACCAACGCCAGGGTTGGCAGGTTTGCAGTATGGGTTTGCGAAGTCTCGCTCACGTCTTGTCCTGTTGATCATCCACATCGCCGGGCTGGCGACCCTTACTGCGTTCATAGGTCACGATGGCACTGCCGATGCTACCGATCAGCATGCCCACCGACCCGATAATAAACAGCCAGGTACCGGCCCGCTGCCAGCTTTCCCAGAGAAAAAACACGCTGCCAATAACAAAGGTACCATTGCCGATCAGGCCCAGAGTGACGTGAAACCACTGGTACTGGTGGACCAATGCACGGGTCAGTGCCCAGCTGCTGGAGTCGGTGGAAGATGGCGCTGTCGATGTCATCGTGTTCCCTCTTGCCGCATGGGTGAGGGAGCCTAACACGGCCACCTGGGGCTGTCCGTCATCTCCCCGTGACAGTATGGCGGGCAATCGCAACCGTTCACAGGAGCGGTTGCAGGCGGTCCACCAGTTTGCCGGTTTCCACCAGCTCCAGAAATTCATCGCCCAGCCGCTGGCTTTCGGTTACCGCCTTGCGCCAATACGCCTCACGGCCGGCATCATCGCCAAGGTAATGTTTGAAGTCGGTGCGATCAGGCAGCTTGCCGTGGGGCAGACTGGCCAGATACTCCCGGGACGGGGACACCAGCAACAGGCGTCGCAACCGCTGTGGGTCACCGTTGCGCCAGCGCAGGGGCTTGTCGAACCAGCCGGGGATCACCCGGTCGGTGAAGTGCGGGTAGAGCACAATGCCATCACTCTGGTACGGCAGGTCCAGGTGATAGTCGAGCATACCGCCATCGCGATACACACCATCCGGCGCACCGGGCAGGGCCGTCACGCCATCGAGCACCATGGGAATGGCGGCGCTGGCCAACAACGTCGCCCGCAAATTGTCTGCCTGCAAATCCACATGGTGGGTGGTGAAATCATTGAGCGGCCCCACCGGCAAATCGTCGCCTGCCGGATAGACCAGCCCACGCTCCATAAATAACCCCGTGGCACGGCGACTGAGCAGATTGGTACCGATCAACCCCGCCAGCCCGAGCCCCAGGCCCAGACCACCGCTACGGGCCATCAGGCCACGGCTGCGAATCACCACGATCACCAGGCGATAATCCGGATTGTGCAAAATACGCTGGTCACGATCCTCCAGCAGTTCCGACAGCATCTGCTCGCAGCGATGGCTGACTTCTTTCGCCGTTATCCCCTTGGGGAAACGCTGCCGGGTGTAGAGGTCGGCCAGCCGGGACAGGCCACTGCGGGCATCATCGCCCATGGTGATGGCGGCAAAGCGCCAGCTGCCGATGGAGGCGCCAATCAAGGTACGCGGGCGCGGCGCCGACGGCAGGAAGTCGCCGAACACGGCCTGGTCCAGGCCGTTGATGCCCAGCGCCTTGGGGCCACCGGCCGCTCCGGGAACGATATCCACGTCGGCGGCCCGCAGGCCATGCTCGCGTAAATGCGCGATGGCATCACTGCCCGCGCGCAGGGTCAGCGCCGGGGCTGAGGTATGAATGGCGACCACCCGATCTCTCCGAATCCGTTCCAGCAAGGGCCGCTATGGTAGCGAGAAAAAGAGGGAGGGCGAAATAGCATTCCACTATCAGAGAAGAGAAGCAGCACGCACCACGCCGCACGCGACACGCAAAATCACTCCGTGCCGGCCAAAAAGTCACCTAGTGCGCGGGTAAACGCCAATGGCTGGCTCATTAGCGGCACATGGCCGGACCTGGGTAACACCACGTGACGGGCACCGATCAGCTCGGCAAATTCCCGCTGGCCCTCGGGCGGATAAAGCGGCGAGCGGGCGCCGGTGATCACCGTAGCCGGCACCCTGAAGTCGGCCGCCGAAGCCCGGTAATCGTGGGCACCAAACAGGTAGGCATGCAGATAGGCACGGATATCCGCCAGTTCTGCCAGGGGCAGTATGCGCGCCCACAAGGACGACCAACGGGTCGTGGCGCTAAACGCGGAATGCAGGCCCTGGTGGCCCGCTATCTGGCCGAGAATATCCGTCAGCCGCATCAGCACGGCGTTGCGCAGGCCCGGAGCCAGCCTGGCGATATCGCCCTGATCCGGGGCTGCGTCCAATAGCGCCAGCAACTCCCGTAGTTGCGCATAGAAGTGTCCCTGGCGTTCACCAAACAACCCGTGGGGCCAGTCCGCCTTGTTATCCGTGCACGGAGACTGATCAATATGCAGGTAGCGCTTTACCGGGGAAAAATCCCCATGAGCATGCCAGTGCAGGCTGGTGGTCGCCCCCAGCGAGTAGCCCACCAACAGGAAATCCCGCAGGCCGAAATGGTGAACCAGGTCTTCCATGTCCTGCATGTGATTGTGGAACACGTCCGCCTGGTTGAAACGGGCCGCAGCGGAACCGCCAGCACCGCGCAAATCGGGAATCACAAACTGGAAACGACGCAGAAAGGGAAACACAAAGGGAAGCCAGTCACGCCCCTGCATGCCCAGGCCATGCAGCATCAGCACTGGCTGACCACGGCCCAGCAAACGCACGCGTAGCGTGGCGCCATCCCTGGCAGGAAATAATGGCATCAGGCTCCCCCTGGTGTTGGCACCTGTTTTTCGCAGGTGCTCTTATTCTTTTGGCCGGGCAGATTATTCGCCGTACAGGCAAAGATAGGCCGTATCGATGGCCACTTTTACCTGAAATTTCTGGTTAGCCTCAATCTCGAAAGTCTCACCGGCAGCAAACGTCTGCCAATCGGCACTGCCCGGCAACTTCACCGTCAGGGCACCACTGGTTACCGTCATGGTTTCGTGCTCACTGGTGCCGAATTCATAATCTCCCGGCGCCATCACGCCGACGGTGGCTGGCTTGGATTCGGTTTGAAAGGCAATGGATGCCACCTTGGCATCGAAGTATTCGTTGACCTTGAACATACAAGGGACTCCGCTGATTCAATGGAGGCGCGAGTATGCCAAAAGCCGGGACAAATCGCCGCTTATTTCCACATGCTGGTAATGGCAACGCCCTGCCGAACCGTTTTGGTCACCGGCGTTTTGGCGGCGATTTCCAGCAGGCGCTGCCGCTGCTCATCGCTGAGGGGCGCGCTGCAGGCCAGGGTACGATCGATGTGCTCGCCGCCCGCCTCATCCCGGTAAAAATCCAGACGAACATCAATATCGCCCAGCTCCCACCCCTTGCGCTCGGCATACATACGCAGGGTAATCGAGGTGCAGGCACCGAGCCCGGACAGCAATAGTTCATACGGGTTGGGGCCGCTATCTTCGCCCCCCATTGCCGCGCCTTCATCGGCACAGAGCTGATGTTGGCGAGCGCTGATCTGCTGGGCATAATGATGGTGGCTGTGAAGGCTGACCGTGGCCATAAGGCGTGTCCTTTCCCTTGCTTTCCCTTGTTGTCACCGCGTTCCATACTCGAAGCGCAGTGACACCCCGCACCTGAACTATGCCACGGAGACAGCCATGAGCAATACCCACGCCAGCGGCGAAACGGTGGAATGCCCCAACCTTGCCAGCCAGCCTACCCTGAAGCCTGTCGATTCGCGCAAAAGTATCCTCGGCAGCGGCCTGCCAATCATTCGGCATTTGCCCAGCCGCTCGCAACGGCTCATTGGTCCCTGGTGTTTTCTCGACCACATCGGCCCCACCGACCTGAGCGCCGACAACGCGGTCGATGTGGGCACCCATCCGCACATCGGGTTACAGACCGTGACCTGGTTATTTGAGGGCGCCTTGCTGCACAAGGACAGCCTGGGTTACGAACAGGTTATCGCCCCCGGCCAGCTGAATCTGATGACCGCCGGCCATGGCATCTGCCATTCCGAGGAAAGCCCGCCAGGATTCAGCGGCCCCATGCACGGCCTGCAATTCTGGATCGCCCTGCCCGCCGAGCATGAAGATACCCCGCCAGCCTTTGCCCACCACACTGACTTGCCCCGATGGCAACAGGATGGCGCCGAGATCACTCTGGTGGTGGGGGAGCTGGCCGGGCGACGTTCTCCAGCGGCGGTGTTCTCGCCGCTGGTGAGCGCCGATATTGTGGCCACACAAGCCTGTCAGCTGACCTTGCCCGTCCCTGCCGATTTCGAGCTGGGGCTGTGTATCAATGAAGGCCATGCTGAACTGGAAGGGGAAACCCTGAAGACCGGCGAGCTCTACTATCTGGGGCAGGGCCGCGACACCCTGGCTCTCACACTCTCCACCGACAGCCGCATCATGCTGCTGGGCGGCGAGCCGCTGGGGCAGCCGGTACTGCTGTGGTGGAATTTTGTCGGCCGGGATCAGGAGCGGCTGAATCAGGCGGTGAGCGACTGGCAACAATGGCCCAACGATCGCTTTGGCGAGGTCTCCGCCTACCAGGGAGCACCCTTGACGGCACCTACACTGGATCCGTCGGTGCGACTGAAATAAACGCGGGGTAGATCGCCCTCCCCGTAGGTCAGATTTACCCAAGGGCACAGAGAGCCTGAAAGGCGTAATCCGACCTTTAGCGGTGGAGCAAGAGGACAGGGTGGAGTCGGCTTACGGCTACGCCCTAAGCCGACCTACAAAATCAATTAACTGCCTTCAACCTGCTGGCAGAACATCGCCATGTCGGGATCAGCAAATCCTTTGTGGGTAATGATGGCGTCGTAGACCTTGCCCGCCTGAACCGCGCAGGACACTGTCTCGATCAGGCTGCCATCCGCAGCATCTTTTACTTGTACTTCCAGACGGCTGCTACCATTGGGCGTGTCCGAAAAATAGGCCGTGGCTTTGCCATACTGCAAGCCTGGAATTGTGCCGATAGAGAAAGTCGTATCTGCCTGTTGATACATGGCGTGAATAAAACGTACCCCCACCTTCGACGACTGTACTGAAGGCGTTTGCTGAAGGAAGGATTCCAGTTTCAGGGCGCTGGAAGCACCGGACACATCCCCCATCTGCACAAGCGTATAATTCGACCCGGCCTTAAGAGCAATCTCCCTGTCCAGCATGTCGCCATCGGCATTGCGAACCTGAAAATCGACGGTTTCGGTATCAGCCGCCAGCTTCAGGTTCATCCCGCTTTGCTCATCGGTGGAATATCCCACATCTTCAAATAGCGGATCTGACGCCTTATTGGTGATCACATCCACACGAATACTTGCTGCATCCGGGTCGGTAAAATCCGTCAGCTGATTGTGAAAGTAGAGACTGGCCGGCGGACGCAGCAAATCTTCCACGTCATCATCGTCACCGCCACAGCCGGACAAGACGACTGCGCTGGCCACCGCCAGCATTCCGATCATTCGCATAGTTACTCCCAAGGCAAACGCAAAAAGGGCATCCTAATCACGAAGAAGCCCCACTTTTTGGTATTGGTTGGCAGTTCAGAGGTTTTTCGTAGCGAGAAGTTCCAGCCGTTCAGTTGCTGAACGGCTGGCAGTACAGGGAAATCTGGTCGTCGTCACTGTCGAATTCTGTGTACGCGATGATGGCGTCGTAGCTGCGGCCGCTGCTGACGCTGCAGCTCACATCATCGATGATCACGCCCTGGGTTTCGTTGTTGATGGTCACCGCCAGGTTGCTGCCGGCACTCAGAGACACGTAGCTGCTGCCGTCGGCATATTCCAGCCCGCTGACCAGTGCCTGGCCACCGGGGGTGCTACCGCTGGCGGTGACGCTCAGCTCATCCCCGGACAGGCGTGACAGTGTGTTGATAAAACGCACCCGGATCTGCCCGCTACCCACATCCATCTTCTGGTGACTGAAGGTTTTCAGTTGGCGGTTATCCAGGGTGGTGTCGCCCATCAGCACCACCGTGTAGCGGTTGCCCCCGGTAAGCGTCCGGTTGATCGGGCCGTTAACCAGGGAGCTGCCGGAACTGCTGCCGCGGGCATCGAACGCCACCGACTGGCTGTCGTCGTCCAGCTTGAAACTGTTGGCGCTCACGCTGCCCCGCGTCGTATAGGCCACATTGCTTTCTTCTGCCGTGTTCTGGTCATCCACGAACAGGTCCACGGTGATATCGTCTTCACTGCCGCCACCCACCTGGGTGAGCTGGTTATGGAAGTACAGTTGGGCGCTGTCGTTGGAGAAGACGTCGTCGTCTTCGTCACAACCAAACGCGGACAACCCGGCCACAGAAGCCGCCAGCACCAATCGCAGAAAAATCATCGTTACGCACTCCCGGAAGGTGTCTCATCCGGCTCGCTTTCCACCGGCAGCGCAGCGACACCGTCCTCGTTAAATTCACGGATAAAGATACCCCAGAATGCCACGAAAAGGGCAGCCAACAATGGCCCCACCGCAAACCCGGTGATGCCAAACATGGCCAGCCCGCCCAGGGTGGAAAACAGCACCACATAGTCCGGCAGCTTGGTGTCGCGGCCCACCAGAATCGGGCGCAGGATGTTATCCACCAGACCGATGACAAAGACCCCGAACAGAATCAGGATCGTCGCCTCCTTCATGTCCCCCACGGCGTAGAGGTACAGCGCCACCGGAAACCAGATCAACCCCGCACCCACCGCCGGGATCAACGACAGCACGGCCATCACCACGCCCCACAGCAAGGCACCGGGAATGCCCAGCCACCAGAAGATCAGACCGCCCAGCGCGCCCTGGGTAATCGCCACCAGCAGGTTACCCTTGATGGTGGCACGGGTGACTTCGGCGAACTTGGCAAACAGCAGTTTTTCCCGCTCATCGCCCAGGGGCAGGGCGCGGATCAGCATGGCCACCATGGAATCGCCATCGCGAATCAGGAAAAACGCCAGGTACAACATCAGGCCCAGATTGAGGAAAAACTGGAACGTATTCTGCCCCACAGCCAGCGCCCGCTTGGCGAGGAACTGGCCCGCCCCGGTGAACGCCTTGACCGCCTGTTCCTTGATTTTCTCCAGGTCTATATCAAAGCGCTCGGCCAGCGACTGCAGGCCCGGGAAGGCATGCTTGATCTTGTCCACATAGCTGGCCAGATCGATCTCACCACTTTGCACCTTCTGGAACAGGCCGACGCCTTCGGATACGAACGACGTGGCCACGGCCAGCACCGGGATCACGACTAACACCACGCACAGCAGCAAGGTGAACAACGCCACCAGGTTGCGCCGTTGCGGCCAGCGGGCCAGCAGCCGTTTATGGAAGGGATAGAAAACCACACTGATGGCACAGGCCCAGAAAATGGGCGCGAAAAAAGGCTGAATCAGCAGGGCAAAAACGGCACTGACCGCCACCAGCGCCCACAGGAACGCGCGCTGTTCCAGTTTTTCCGATATTCCCGTGTCCCGCATACCCTGCCGCTTCCCTGTGTCACGTGATTAGGTGTCATGCCAATAGAATCAATGACCCGCCATATGCGCTAACGGGGGATCAACCGCCCGTCAGCATGGTGGAGCCCAGATACCCCATGTACGCCACATAGACCACCAGCAAGGCGATACCGTTAGTCCGGGTAATCTGCCCCTTGCGGCCCAACACGCCGAAGCCCATAACGAACAGCACCAGCGTCAGCCCCATCATCAGGGACCAGTCCCGCTGCAATACCGCAGGATCCACCGACATGGGCTTGATGGCACCGGCGATACCGACCACCGCCAGGGTATTGAACAAATTCGAGCCTAGCACGTT
Organism: Alcanivorax sp. HI0083; assembly: GCF_001635175.1. Lineage (NCBI taxonomy): Bacteria > Pseudomonadati > Pseudomonadota > Gammaproteobacteria > Oceanospirillales > Alcanivoracaceae > Alcanivorax > Alcanivorax sp. HI0083. The sequence goes on from NZ_LWFX01001663.1 coordinate 7,944, forward strand.
ACCAAAGGCAATATCGTGCTCGCCCTTGCGCACCGCCGCAATGCTGGAAGCCAGCTCCGGCAGGGAGGTGCCGATGGCCACAATAGTCAAGCCGATGATCAGGTCGCTGACCCCCAGGGATTGCGCAATCAGCACCGCCCCCCACACCAGCGCCCGGGAGCTGACCACCAGCAGGATCAGGCCCACCACCAGCCAGAACAGGGATTGTTTCAGCGGCAGCGGGTGCTCTGCCAGGTCGGTTTCCACTTCCCCTGCCAGCACATCCCCCTTGCCGGTCATGGCCGCATAAATGGACCAGCCCATCAGCACCCCCAGCACGCCGATCAGGATCCAGGCATCCATGCGGGAAATGTGCCCGTCAATCAGCTGGTAGCCCGCCAGCAAGGTAATCAGAGTGAGAATCGGCAGTTCTTTCTTGAGGATGGCGGAATTCACCAGAATCGGGCTCATCACCGCCACCACCCCAAGGATCAGGGCAATGTTGGAAATATTGGAGCCGTAGGCATTACCCAACGCCAGCGACGGGTTGCCTTCCAGGGCCGCTAACGCCGACACCACCATCTCCGGGGCTGAGGTGCCAAAGCCCACAATCAGCATACCGATCAACAGCGGCGGCATGCCGGCATGGGCCGCCGTACCGGCCGCCCCTTCGACAAACTTGTCCGCACTCCACACCAGCAGAATCAGACCGCCAATCACGGCGGCAATGGCCAGCAACATCGGTACTCCTTGGGATCATCAATTTGGGATGGTCAATAATGTCAGGCGGGCACATTGTGGCAGAGAGGGAGGTGGCTGGCACCTACTCAGACGCAACACGCAGCACGCAGCACGCCCCATGCAGCACACCGCGCGGGGACGTGTTGCGTGGGGCGTGTCGCGTTAATCAGACATGCTGATCAGCACCCGGCTTGATGCCATAAGCCAGGGTATACAGCACCGGCACCACCACCAGGGTGAGCACGGTGGCAAAACCCAGCCCAAACATGATCACCACCGCCATGGATTCGAAGAAGGCATCGAACAGCAGCGGAATCATGCCAAGAATGGTGGTGACCGCCGCCATGCATACCGGGCGCACCCGGGAAATGGAGGCCGACACTACCGCATCGAAGGGCGCCATGGTTTCCCGATCCAGCTTGATCTGCTCCACCAGCACGATGCCATTTTTCACCAGCATGCCGGACAGACTCAGAAAGCCCAGTAATGCCATGAAGCCGAATGGCGAGTTCAGCAGCAGCAGCCCGAAGGTCACACCGATAATGGCCAGCGGCACCGTGGCCCAGATCACCAACGGTGAACGCACCGCGTCAAACAGCAAAATGGTGATGATGAACATGAACAGGTAGCCCATGGGCAGGCTGCCGAACACCGCCGCCTGGGCATCCTTGGAAGCTTCGTATTCACCGCCCCACTGCAGGGAGTAGCCCACCGGCAGTTCC
>NZ_LWFX01001664.1:0-1061 GCF_001635175.1 Alcanivorax sp. HI0083
CGCCACATGGGGCTCGGGCTTGGCCTGGGTGTCCCGTTGATGGCCTGGGGCTTGCTGGGCGGCGACATGATGGTCCGCGCCGGGCAAACCAGTCAGTGGATCTGGCTGGCTATCGGCCTGCTTACTCTGGCGGTGCTGGCCACCGCCGGCCGCCACTTTTTTGTCGGCGCCTGGAAGGCATTTCGAAACCACAACGCCAACATGGACACCCTGATCGCACTGGGCACCGGTGCGGCCTGGCTCTATTCCATGGTGGTCGTCCTGTTGCCCGGCGCCCTGCCGGAAGCGGCCCGGCATGTGTATTTCGAAGCCAGCGCCATGATCATCGGCCTGATCAATCTCGGCCAGGCACTGGAAGTGCGCGCCCGCGGCAAAACCAGCGCTGCGGTGAAACGGCTGCTGGATCTGGGTGCCAAAACCGCGCGGGTGGTCCGCGATGGCGAAGAGCGGGACATCCCCGTGGAGCAAGTTCAGACCGGCGATATTCTCCGGGTTCGGCCCGGTGAAAAAATCGCCGTGGACGGCACGGTGAAAGAAGGCGAGAGCCGCATCGATGAATCCATGCTCACCGGCGAACCCATGCCCGTCAGTAAAAGTGAAGGCGACAACGTCAGCGCCGGCACACTCAATGAAGGTGGCACCTTGCTCTACACCGCCACCGCCGTGGGCAAAGACACCGCCCTTTCACAAATCGTCACGCTGGTAAAAAAAGCCCAGGGTAGCAAGCCCCCGATCGGCCGCCTCGCCGATCAGGTATCGGCGGTGTTTGTCCCCACCATCATGCTGATCGCCATCGCCGCCGCGCTGGTGTGGTTCAATGTGGGCCCGGAACCGCGCCTGACACACATGCTGATCAGCGCCACCACCGTGCTGATCATCGCCTGCCCCTGTGCGCTGGGCCTGGCCACACCCATGTCCGTGATGGTGGGGGTCGGCAAGGCGGCAGAATACGGCATCCTGATTCGTCAGGGGGAAGCCCTGCAAACCAGCAGCCAGCTGGACACCATCGTTCTCGACAAGACCGGCACCATCACCGAAGGCAAACCTGCCGTCACCGATAT
>NZ_LWFX01001665.1:0-413 GCF_001635175.1 Alcanivorax sp. HI0083
AGAAGGCGAGAGCCGCATCGATGAATCCATGCTCACCGGCGAACCCATGCCCGTCAGTAAAAGTGAAGGCGACAACGTCAGCGCCGGCACACTCAATGAAGGTGGCACCTTGCTCTACACCGCCACCGCCGTGGGCAAAGACACCGCCCTTTCACAAATCGTCACGCTGGTAAAAAAAGCCCAGGGTAGCAAGCCCCCGATCGGCCGCCTCGCCGATCAGGTATCGGCGGTGTTTGTCCCCACCATCATGCTGATCGCCATCGCCGCCGCGCTGGTGTGGTTCAATGTGGGCCCGGAACCGCGCCTGACACACATGCTGATCAGCGCCACCACCGTGCTGATCATCGCCTGCCCCTGTGCGCTGGGCCTGGCCACACCCATGTCCGTGATGGTGGGGGTCGGCAAGGCGGCAG
>NZ_LWFX01001666.1:0-1386 GCF_001635175.1 Alcanivorax sp. HI0083
CGTCCATCCACTGGGCGGCGGCATCCAGACGCTGGGCGCAACGGGCCCGGTCGTCCGGGTCGCTATAGTCATTGAGCAATTCAGCCAGCACCGGGTCGTCGGCTTCTGCATTGGCATCGGCAAAGATACGCGCGGCATCGGCCAGGCGGTCGCGGATCCGTTCACGCAGTTCTTCCGTGGCCGCTTCGGTGAAAGTCACCACCAGAATCTCCGGCGGCAACAGCGGGCGCGAGAAGGCATTGTCGTCGCCATGACCGAGAACCAGGCGCAAGTAGAGGGCGGCCAGGGTAAAGGTCTTGCCGGTGCCAGCACTGGCCTCGATCAGCCGGGTGCCGTGCAGTGGGAAGGTAATCGGGAGCGGACGTTCAGTGCTCATACGTCGTCTCCTGGCTCTTGCCACTGTGCATGTTGATAGAGCGGGGCATAGAGTTGTTCGGTCCAGTAGGCGAAGGCGCTGTGGTCGCCATGGCGGACAGCCAACATTGTGTCGAAGTCGGCCCAGGCCCGGGCAATGGCCGGTTCCTTGTCCTGTTCGCCAGTGTGCATGAAGCCGGATTCGAATACCTTGCGGGCCTCGTTGTCGCCGTTGTCTTTTTCTTCCCCTTTCAGCCAGGCAAAGGCGGTGGCGCAGGCGATGGGCAGGGGTTCGCACAGGGCTTGCTGCCAGGCATGGCCCAGTTGGTCCAGGCAGTGCTGCGCGTCGCTGCGGTTCAGGGGTGGCAGGGTGATGCGGCCATCCTGGCCCTGTATGTGGGTGGTCAGCGGATGCCCGGCGGCGCAGGCGGCCAGGTGCAGGATCCAGTCCCGGGTGAGTTTGTCGAAGCGCTCTTTCAGCTTGCCGGTGTGCAGTACCAGCCGTTGTGCATTGGCGGCGGAGCCGCGCAAATCCGTGAGCCAGTCTTCGATCTGCAGAGGGCCGGCGCTGAGGCGAATTTCCTGTTGCGGTTGCGGTGCGCCGCACTCGGCCAGCAGGGCAAAGTACTGTTCCAGTGGCTGCGCCAGAGGCATCAGCAGGCTGTCGCGGCTGCCTTCATCGAAGGGTGCCAGGGGCAGGTCGCCGCTGCCGGCCAGACGACCCATGGCCTCGGTCATGGCCTCGCCAGCATGTTCCGGGCCAGCGCGCAGGGCGTCGCTGAGCAACTGGTCCTGAAGCTGGAAACGTTGCAGGCCATCGAAGGAAAAGGGTTCGCTGTCGTCCAGTACCTGGCGTTGCTGTTTCAGGTGGGCCTTCAGCCGTTGCTCGAAAAAGTGCGCCACCGGTTGTTTGAGAAAACGGCCCAGGGCGGCGCAGGTAATCGGCTCGTCGGTGTCCAGTGGCGGCAGCGGTTGGTCGTTGCTGACAGTGGGTGCCTGGCCATCGTGGAGGGCGCGCCATTCGTTGGCGTA
>NZ_LWFX01001667.1:0-775 GCF_001635175.1 Alcanivorax sp. HI0083
ATGCTTGGTTCCGCCGTGCGGGACAATAACGCTCTGGCTAATGACCTGGGGCACATCGTACTGGCCGACTGGCGCACCTACAGCATGATGATGAGCGGTGGGGCGCTGGGGGCGGCGGAAGCGTTTATGGAGCAGGGCTGGTCCAGCCCGGACCTGATCAAGGTGATTCGCTATTTCGCGGCCAATGTGGATGCCATGCAAGCCCTGGAAGGTGGCTTTGCGGCCCTGTCCAAGCCGGCGCTGAAAATGCTGCATCGCTACAACCGTAATTCACTGCAAGGTTCCCGCCGGAATATTTCTGCCCACTATGATCTGGGCAACGATTTTTTCAGCCTGTTTCTTGATCGCACCATGATGTATTCCAGTGCGGTGTTTCCCCACCCGGATGCGTCCCTTGAAGAAGCGTCTGTACACAAGCTGGACCTGATCTGTCAGCGCCTGCAATTGCAGCCGGGGATGACCCTGCTGGAAATCGGCACCGGCTGGGGTGGGTTGGCCCTGCATGCGGCACGGCATTATGGCGTCACCGTTACCACCACAACTATCTCCCGTGAGCAGGCCCGCTATGCCCGCCAACAGGTGGCCGATGCCGGGTTGGATAACTGCATCACCATTCTGGAAAATGACTACCGTGAACTCACCGGCCAATACGATCGTGTGGTGTCGGTGGAAATGATTGAAGCGGTGGGGGCAGAATTTCTGCCGGGATACTTTGACGTACTCGGCAAACGCTTGAAGCCGGAAGGGCTGTTGTTGATTCAGGCGATCACCGTGC
>NZ_LWFX01001668.1:0-459 GCF_001635175.1 Alcanivorax sp. HI0083
GCAGGCGGCGAGCGCCGTCNGCCCCGCCGGCAGTGGCGATGAGCGTCACTGGCGCCTGGCCCAGCTACCCAAGGCACAATCCGCCCTGATCTCGCTGGACCCATCCAGCGGCGCCATCGTGGCCCTGCAAGGGGGCTACAGTTTCTCTACCTCCAACTTCAACCGGGCCGTACAGAGCGAGCGCCAGGCCGGCTCCGTGTTCAAGCCGTTCATCTATACCTCAGCCATGGAAAACGGCTTCACCCCGGCCTCCATCATCAACGATGCCCCGGTGGTCTTTGACGACGACAAGCTGGAAACCGCCTGGCGCCCCACCGGTGCCAGCGGCAAGTTTTATGGCCCCACCCGCATGCGCGAAGCCCTGTACCGCTCGCTGAACCTGGTTTCCATCCGCATTCTTCGCCAGGTCGGCATCAGCCAGGCCATGGGCACCCTGAAGCGCTTCGGCCTGCCGGCAGA
>NZ_LWFX01001669.1:0-270 GCF_001635175.1 Alcanivorax sp. HI0083
CGTCATCTACGTCCGCCCCGCCGGCAGTGGCGATGAGCGTCACTGGCGCCTGGCCCAGCTACCCAAGGCACAATCCGCCCTGATCTCGCTGGACCCATCCAGCGGCGCCATCGTGGCCCTGCAAGGGGGCTACAGTTTCTCTACCTCCAACTTCAACCGGGCCGTACAGAGCGAGCGCCAGGCCGGCTCCGTGTTCAAGCCGTTCATCTATACCTCAGCCATGGAAAACGGCTTCACCCCGGCCTCCATCATCAACGATGCCCCGGTGGT
>NZ_LWFX01001670.1:0-291 GCF_001635175.1 Alcanivorax sp. HI0083
CACAATACTGTCTCTGGTGTTCGATCTGGACGCCGGGGCCTGGCTGGCGCGGATCACACTGCTGCTTTACCTGCTGGTGCAATGGCCCCGGCAAGCACGCATGGCCAAAGGCATTCTGCTGGTGGTTATCGCCATGGCCGGCGTTGTCATCTGCCGTGAAGCCCAGCCGGTTCCGGTTTTGCTGCAGGCCCTAGACCGCCTCTGTTTTTTCGCCACTTTCGTTTCATCACTGGGCCTGCTGCGCGTCTCTGCCATGCGCTCGCGGCTGGTTCGCGATGCCGGGCAGACCCT
>NZ_LWFX01001671.1:0-759 GCF_001635175.1 Alcanivorax sp. HI0083
GGGCTGAAGCCGCTGCGGCCATCGTTGAAGTCTGCATCGCCGGGGGTGAAATAGAATTTTTCGTAGAAACCCGGGTCGTCGGGGATATGCATCTTGCGGTAGATGCCGGCCAGGCTGCCGTCTTTTTCCAGCACCACGGCGGTGTTGTGGTACAGGCCGGTGGCGCGCTTTTCGAACAGGCTGCCGACGATCACGATACCCAGCTCTTTGGCCAGTGACCCCAGGGTTTCGGTGCTGGGGCCGGGGATGGGTTCGGCCAGATCAAAGACGCGGGTGTCTTCGGTCTGACAGAAATACAGGCTGCGGTGTAATTCCTGCAGTAGCACCAGCTCCGCGCCCTGGGCGGCGGCCTCGCGCACCTGCGACAGGGAATGATCCAGGTTGGCTTGCAGGTCGGCGGTGTTTGTTTGCTGGATAACGGCAACACGCATGGGCATTTTCCTTGTACTGGGCTGGCTGGGCTCAGTGTTGAATAGATAATTAAAGCGCGCCTTGCGGCAATTGCATGGTGACACAGTGCAGGCTGCCGTGCTGTTCGATCAGTACCCGGCAGTTGACGGCCACCACGCTGCGTGGTCCGGCGACGGATTGCAGGGCATCCAGTGCTTGTTGGTCCGTGTCGCAGCCATAAATCGGCACCAGAATTTTCTCGTTGGTGATCAGAAAGTTGGCGTAGGTGGCTGGCAGGCGTTCTCCCTCGCGGCAATACTGGGCAGACGGCAGTACCAGCGGAACCAGGGTCAAATCATGCTGATCCGC
>NZ_LWFX01001672.1:0-272 GCF_001635175.1 Alcanivorax sp. HI0083
GGCCGGGGATGGGTTCGGCCAGATCAAAGACGCGGGTGTCTTCGGTCTGACAGAAATACAGGCTGCGGTGTAATTCCTGCAGTAGCACCAGCTCCGCGCCCTGGGCGGCGGCCTCGCGCACCTGCGACAGGGAATGATCCAGGTTGGCTTGCAGGTCGGCGGTGTTTGTTTGCTGGATAACGGCAACACGCATGGGCATTTTCCTTGTACTGGGCTGGCTGGGCTCAGTGTTGAATAGATAATTAAAGCGCGCCTTGCGGCAATTGCATGGT
>NZ_LWFX01001673.1:0-456 GCF_001635175.1 Alcanivorax sp. HI0083
CAGGTAGCGATCTTTCAGGGCCGGATTTTTCGGTGTGAATGGCGACGCAAAATGCAGGGTGTGGGCGTCGCCATCCTCGGGCTGAAAGTGGTAGCTGGAGACCGGGCTGCGTTTGATCTCCACCTGCGCGGCGGGCGGGGTGAAGAACGCATTGGGATCGCCGGCCGCCAGGAAGGGGCGGTAGAAGTCTGCCAGTTGCCGTTCTTCACGCTGCCGGGCGGCGTTCAGGGTGGCGGGTAGCGCCGCTGCACCGGCCATGCAGGCCAGGCCTGTACGAGCCAGAGTATCCACGGCGGCAGTGCTGCTGATGCGCCAGCTTGTGTCGCTGTCTGCCAGGAAGTGATCCGGCATGGCGTGGAAGTCGGACGGCAGCGTCTGCCACCAGGGTTGGCTGAGGGTGGGCAGATCTTCGTTGCAGTAATCGTCCGGGTGAATACGGGGCAGTAATTCGCTCAT
>NZ_LWFX01001674.1:0-1793 GCF_001635175.1 Alcanivorax sp. HI0083
AAAATCGTATTCCCAAACATTCCAGGTGGGCTGCTCATCCTCGTCCGCATCAGGGATCTCCGGCGCCCGGGCAGCGAAAAGCAACCGGGTTCCATCCGGGCTCACGCTAAGATCGCGAATATCGTGACCAGCCCCCAGCCGCGCGGAGGTCACATCCCGGGCCTGAGCCCGGGCCGAGGCACTGTCGCGCACCATCAACCGGGCACCGGCCTGGAAAACCGCCGGCTCTTCCAGGGCCTCCTGCGCCATCGCGTCCATGTCCGTCTGGGGCGGGGTCCGTTGCACATAGGCCACCGGGATCTCGGTCACGGTCGGATCTTTTGCCTGCTCACTGCCATCCAGGCCCCCGCAGCCACCCAGCGCTGCCAGCATTCCCAGCAGGCTGAGCCCCCCAATACGCTTTATTATTTTCACCCGTTCATCCGTATTTCGTAGGTTTACATCAGTATCCCGAATATCTTCTTAAATTTCTGGGCGTCACTTCACAGAGAGTGACGCAGAATGTCATACAGAATACTCACGGGATACGGGAAATCGGTTAAACGGTAATAGCATTATCACTACTGGCTTGCCGGCGGCCACCTTAGGCGGCTGCGGCGCTCATAGAGAACAACAAGGACCAAGCCCATGAAAGGCTACCGGGGGATCATACTGATCGCGCTTGCCATGGTGGTACCCGCCACCGCAACGGCAAACAGCCGGGATCAGGCTCAACGCATCCACAATCGGCTGGCCGGCGTACCGGCCGATGCCGCAACGCTGACCGAAATGGCAAGCCTGATCGACAACAACCAGGCCGCCGCCGCCGCCGAGTTGGCCATGGACCATCCGGCCTTCTACAACGTCACCATTAAGCAGTTCGCCACCCCCTGGACCAACGAAGCCCAGGATGTGTTTGCACCGCTCAACGACTACACCGCCACCATCATCGGTGTGGTCCGTGACGACGTGGACTTCCGCCGCATCCTCTACAGCGACCTGCTCTATGTGGGCAACGCCAGCCCGGCCGCCTCCCCCTCCAGCAATGCCCATTACGAAGCCCTGGAAAACCAGCATGCGGACCTGAGCACGGCACTCACCGAAAGCAGCCAGGCCAGCCAATACGGCACCCCCGCAGAAGCAGTGGCCGGAGTACTCACCACCCGTGCCGCCGCCAACGCCTTTTTTTACGCCGGCACCAACCGGGCCATGCTGCGCTTCACCATGATGAATCACATGTGCCGTGACCTGGAGCAGGTCAAGGACACCACCCGCCCCTCCGACCGCATCCGCCAGGACGTGAGCCGCAGCCCCGGTGGCGACAGCCGTATCTTCCGCAACAGCTGCATCGGCTGTCACAGCGGCATGGACCCGCTGGCCCAGGCCTTTGCCTACTACGACTGGGAAGGCGAACAGGAAGGCAATGGCGGCCGCATGGTCTACAACAGCGGCAACGATGCCGACACCGGCACACGGGTGCAGGGCAAATACCTGATCAACGGCAACAACTTCCCCTGGGGCTACATCACCCCCGACAACAGCTGGGACAACTACTGGCGCAAGGGCCCCAATGCCAACCTGGGCTGGGATCCGAACCTCCCGGGCAGCGGCGAAGGGGCCGCCAGCATGGGCAAGGAACTGGCCCACAGTGAAGTCTTTGCCACCTGCCAGGCAGAAAAAGTGTTCCAGACCGTGTGTCTGCGCAAACCCGCCGACGGTGCCGACACCGCCGAGCTGGCCAGCATGACCAGCCACTTCAAAAACGATAACTACCGCATGAAAACCCTGTTTTCTGATGCGGCCACCTACTGCAT
>NZ_LWFX01001675.1:0-420 GCF_001635175.1 Alcanivorax sp. HI0083
TTTGGCTTGGGCTTGGGCTCCGTTTTCGGTTCAGGCTTGGGTTTCGGTTTCGGTTTCGCTGCCGGCTTGGGCGTCGGCTTCACTTCCGTTTTTGGCTTCGCCACGGGCGCCTTCTGTTGTTTCGAGCGCTCCACCATGGTGGCCTTTACATGGGGCGGCACCACGGGGGCCTTGTGCAGAGACGGGTCCGTGCTCCAGCTAAACACCAGCAACCCGAATACCAGCAGGTGGATAAACAGCGTGAACAGCAACCCAACGCGGCGATCACTCATTGCGTCCCTGCGGTTCTGTCACCAACCCCAGCTGGGAAATACCCGCTTCCTGTAACGCGCCCATCAGCGACACCACCCGGGCATAGGCCACGTTGCCATCGCCTTCCACCAGAAACAGGGTGGACGGCTTGTGCTTGTGGATACGCAG
>NZ_LWFX01001676.1:0-586 GCF_001635175.1 Alcanivorax sp. HI0083
GCCGTCCATCACCGAATGGTGAATCTTGTAGTAAAGCGCAAACTGGCGACCGCGGATGCCTTCGATCAAATGGGCTTCCCACATGGGACGTTCCCGATCCAGCAGATTGGAGTGCTCGGCGGAGATCAGGGAGAGCAGTTCACGGATGCGGCCGGGCTTGGGCAGCGCTTCGTGGCGAAAGTGGTGGTCGATATCGAATTGCTTGTCTTCGGTCCAGTAATACTGGCCGAGCCGACGGGTCAGCCGCTGGTTGAACGGAGCAACCGGGTGGCAGTAGTCCCGCATTTGCCGGGCCAGTTCACTGACATACTTCGGGCCGGCATCCTCAGGAAAGGAAAACAGCTGCAAACCGCCCACGTGCATGGGCTGCTGGCGTTTTTCCAGCCACAGGAAAAGTTGGTCCACCGGACTAAGCGCTTTCATAGTTTCCCCTTGATAATAATTTTCTCCCTGGGCACAGGCTGTATACCTGGCAGGCTGATCAATAGCCTGTTAACAAGTAATGCACTCTCCATGCCAGCTGTGCAGAGGTGATCATAGTCGCAAAGGGGAGGGTGGGTCACGGTGTGCGGGCCGCAAAACACGG
>NZ_LWFX01001677.1:0-366 GCF_001635175.1 Alcanivorax sp. HI0083
CACAGCAGTAACTGGCTGTCGCGCTGGCGGTCCACAAAGCGTTGCCACTGGGCCAGCAACCCCGGGTCGGCCAACGCCGCTCCGTCTTCGTCGGCCAGCGGCACCAGCGCCAGCAGCGCCGTCATACCCTGTTCGCGGGCATCAAAAATAAAGTCGCTCAGCTCCCCGGTGGGCGGTTCCCAACCCCGGGCCACCACAATCACCGGCTGCCCGGCTTCCGCCGCCTGCGCCAACACCCGGGCATCCTCATCCAGACTGCTATTGCCGCCGGCACGCAACTGCAACGGCGCCGGACCCGCCGACAGGGCGGCACCGAGTGATGCAGATTGCAGGCCCGCCCCGGCCCAGTGAATCAGGGTGGTGCTG
>NZ_LWFX01001678.1:0-788 GCF_001635175.1 Alcanivorax sp. HI0083
TCGCGCCGTGCGCAGTAGTGCGTATATGCATGCACTAGAGGACCGCACCCGTATCCTCAACGACATGTACAACCAGATGCCCTGGCCCATGCTGATGCTCGATGAGCAAATGTGTGTGCTCGAATGCAACCCGGTAGCGGAACAGGCCTTGTCCAGTGGGCCGTTGGAGATTCTGCCGGACGGGTCTTTGCAGTTCAGTGATCGGGAACTGCGCCAGTCCCTGAAGCGGGTAATTTCACTGGAAGCAGGGCGGGAAACGCAGCTTCTCAACTCCCAGCAGGACTCGGTTTCCTTACTCTGCCTGCCGGTGGAAAAGTCCGATGCGCCAGGCAGCATTTCCCAGGTACGCACCATTGTCTGGGTGTTGGCCGGGCAGAGCATGGTGACGCCCTCGCCGGAGATGCTCCGGTCCGTCTTTCATATTACCCATGCCGAATCCCGTCTACTGCACTTGCTGTGTAAAGTGGGCAATCTGAACCAGAGTGCCGAGCTGCTCAATATCAGCGTGCACACGGCCCGCACCCAGCTCAAGTCCACCATGAGCAAGCTCAACGCCAGTAGCCAGGTGCAATTGGTCAGTCAGGCCATGGGGCATGCCCTGGTGCAGGCAGCCCGGTTGCCGCATGTGCAGGCTGAACGGGAATTTACACTGTCGTTACCCGACGGCCGGGTACTCAGTTGGTACGAGTATGGCGATCCGAGTGGGCGCCCGGTACTGACGCTGGATAACCTGGGGGCTGCGGTGCCCGACCATACGTTTTTTGATGGCTGGTACCGGGAAAAAGGTT
>NZ_LWFX01001679.1:0-864 GCF_001635175.1 Alcanivorax sp. HI0083
CGCAAGCTGACAAAGACCAAGGGTGGCTTCGCCAGTGAGAACGCCTTACTGAAGCTGCTCTATGCCGGTATACTCAAGGCATCCGAGCGCTGGACCCACCCGGTGCAGAACTGGAATCTGACGCTGTCACAGATGGCCATCCACTTCCCCGAGCGCCTGGACAAATACATCAGCCTGTGAGGCTGCTGGCTGTGACACAGAGTTTTGAACACCCTCTCCCCGTATTGAACCAAGCCCCCAAAGTCGCAAATTCGGTTTAGCGTCTAGAGATTAAGCCACCCATTATTCTATCTCAAACTTTATTGACTGATACCCAGAAATATTAACAAACCCTTCTGTTACACTCTTAGGTACAACCCTAACCACCCTTAGATGTTTTGACGCCGCATTTTCATCCTCAGCATCAATTTCCATTTTCCAATCTGCAGTCATAAACAAATCGGCCTTGTTATTAGCCCTCCCTACCATAAGGTGGTGCCAAGTATCATCAGTTTCTTGCAGCGAATAGGGATCAATCGCTTCATTAGTCACCATTACACTAGGTGGGTAATGGTAGTTGTACAATTCAGCAAGCTCTAGATCGATAACTATAATTTTCTCGTTTTCCATACGCTCCAGAGTCGTAACATTTTTCCAAATAAAATAATCGACTTCATAGATATCAGCTATCGCTGGCTCTTTCTTAGAGCAAGACAATAAAAAAAATATAAATACAGATATAATCAATAACCTCATGATTTCTCACACTTCCTAGACGCATAGCGCCGCCAACACGCGCGTTTTTTTTGTGAAGCCGCAGGCGTAACGAAAAATACGTCGCGGTGCTTGGCCTTGTTATGCATTTACTCAAATACACCCTTATTG
>NZ_LWFX01001680.1:0-2506 GCF_001635175.1 Alcanivorax sp. HI0083
CGTCCGTATCATGCCGAACATCACACAGGGTGAGCGCGGACGCGCCACGGCTGTCGGACTTTGCAAGGGCGCGGCTACTCTGATAACCGCCCAGTCGCTGGTCGTTCTCCCTATTCAGCATCAACAGTTGAGCGGATTGCCCACCGCTCAATACACTGATCCGGTCCAGGCAATCCTGCCATCCATCTCTTTGATGCGCCGCGAAATAAATCGCGTCCATAATCTCTGCCAGATCCTTGTCCCGCGACACCCCGGTTCCTCCCTATCTCTTGAGGTTCAGAGTAATCAGGCAGCGCTATCCGCGCATCCCCCAAATGGGGGACTGACAGCAAAACGCCCGCATAGGCGGGCGTTTGAGGCAAGGAAGGGCGATATGAGCGAGGGAGCCAGCCTGAAAGACTGAGTACGCAAGGAGTTATTCAAGGTTCCCTAACGGTCCGCGCCCTGTTGGCGGGCTCGCTGCTGTCGCTCTCTCAGGCCCACGGCGTCATTTTCCAACAGCTCCCAGCCCTGAAGATTATCTTCGATAAGCTGAGTCAGGGCATCCAGGTGCGCCGGCTCGGCATTCATGGCAGAGATATAGGCAAAAGACTCGCCACCGGCCGCCTCGAAGTAACCCCGGTTCTCCTCATCGATTTCCTCTACCGTTTCCAGGCAATCCGCAGAAAAGCCGGGGCAAAAAACCTGCACGGATTTCACGCCCTGCCCGGGCAGGGATTTCAGGGTGGCGTCGGTGTAAGGCTGCAGCCATTCTTCCCGCCCGAAACGAGACTGGAACGTCGTCATCCATTGATCATCGGCAAGCCCCAGTGCCTCGGCCAGCAGCCGTGAGGTTTTGTGGCATTCACAGAAGTACGGATCTCCCTTCAACAGGAAGCGTTTGGGCACACCGTGATAACTGAAGACCAATTTGTCTGCGGCGCCATGCTGCTTCCGGTAGGCCGCAATGTGGCCGGCCATGGCCTGAATATAAGGCGGGTAATCCGGGTAATGGCTGATAAAACGCAGGTCCGGCAACCAGCGCCGCTGCATGAAATCCCGTGCCACCGCATCGAAGGTTGAGGCGTTGGTGGACGCCGAGTACTGCGGGTACAGGGGCAGCACCAACAACTGGCGCACACCATCGTCTTCCATGGCCTGCAGCTGACTGGCGATGGATGGATTGCCATAACGCATGGCAAGACGCACCACCACACCGTCACCGTATTTCTGCTGCAGACGCGCCCGGATGCCATCCGCCTGGTCCTGGCTGTGCACCAGCAGCGGCGAGCCCCTTTCCGTCCATACACCTTTATACGCCTGGGCGGAGCGACGCGGGCGAATCACCAGGATCACCATGTTAAGAATGAAGAACCAGATAACCCGGGGAATTTCCACCACCCGGGTATCGGACAAGAACTCGCGCAGGTAACGACGCAGAGCGCCGGCTTCTGGCGCATCCGGGGTGCCCAGATTGGTGATCAGCACACCGATTTTATCGGGTTGCTGATGGTCAAAGTTTTCTTGTCCCTGATAGGCCATGAAGTGATCTCACTCGGTTGCCATTCTGATAGAGGGGGAGCTCGACTCGCCCCCAGGCTACTATGCCCGTTAGTGTAGCGGCATCACGTCAAGACGCCATGGCCGCCAGGCTATCAGCACCACAGGAAAGCATTACTCCGGGAGCACGCCTTCATGGCGCGCCAGTTCCTCACGAAACGCATCCGGAACCGGTGCCGACGCCTGCTTTTCATGATCAAAATACACCTGAACCGCCCGCCCGCGAGCCACCAGGGCACCGTTCTGCCAGGCCTGCTGGGTAACCACAAAGGAGCTGTTGCCAATGCGTTCAATACCGGTACGCAGGGTCACATCACTGCCGTAGTAAATCTGGGCAACGAAATCGACTTCGACACGGGCAAGAATCAACGGCAGCGAGGCCGGATTACGGCCGCCACCGAAAAGCTGAAACAGCGGCGCTCGGCCCGTTTCGAACCAACCCGTAACAACCGTGTTGTTCACGTGGCCGAAGGCGTCAGTTTCATAAAAGCGGGGAGTGACGGTTTGTTCAAACATGACCGGATCCGATACAAGGAAGGGGCTGCCATAATACCCATGGCGCCCCACAAATCGAACCCTTGCTCCAGACGAAAGCGGCTACCTCAACTGCCCTGCAGGTGATCCAGATCCGCCCGCAGCTTCTTGACGGTTTCCTCCCGGGTGTACTGCTCCACCTGCAACTGCTCTACCCGCGCCATCAACGCCAGGATGCTCTCACTGGCACGCTCCATGGTTTCCCCCATCTCGCTGGATTGCCCCGCGCCACCCTCCAGCGCCTGCAACTCTTGATCCTGGGCCTCCAGCTGCTGGCGCGCCCGGCGTAGCTGGTCAGAGGCGTCGCTTAACGCACGCTGCTCCTCCAGCAGCGTCCGTCGCAGCCGATCCAGCATTGTCTGGTACGCGTCGCTCCCCACCGCAATCTGTTGCCAGTCGGCGAAACGCTCCCGTAACAGGGAGGCCGGCAGCC
>NZ_LWFX01001681.1:0-561 GCF_001635175.1 Alcanivorax sp. HI0083
TCCCCCGCCCAGAACAGCATGAGCGACATCGCCGCCCAATGCGCCAAGCGCTACGCCGCCTTCAAAGCCTGCGATCAGGTGCCCTCTTTCGGCGCCAACATCTGCCGCAGCCAGGTGAAAAAGAAATACTCCCACATCGCCTGCGAACTCATTCAATAGTAGGCAAATTCACTGTGGGAGCTTGCCTGCAAGCGATTACCCAGCCGTTAATCGCTTGCAGGGCTATCTAAAAATTGACCACTGACCAAATGAACAGTATATTGATCGTCTGGGTAGCCCCAGGCCTTCATTACTGTGACCCCAGGAAAGCCTGACGATTGATCTCCGCGCCCCAAGGATGGGGCCGGGCTCCCGGGCTTATTTCTCAAAGGCAAACACGAATAAATCGTGTGTCCTTTGTAGGAGCGGCGCTTGAGCCGCGAACCGTGCAAAGCAGGACATCCACCTGATAATTTGCAATCTTGCCCTGCACCACTCAGGGCTCCGGCTTCTCCAGCTCCTGCATCACATAGCCCACCTCGTCCATCTTCTCGGTGAGTACCTGCTGGGCATCAAACAGAC
>NZ_LWFX01001682.1:0-501 GCF_001635175.1 Alcanivorax sp. HI0083
CCGGCTTTTACGATCAGCCCCACCTCAACCGGACACTTCGTGCCATGTTCGACGCCCTGCCGTCGGGGTATGCTCGGGGTCAAACCGTGCAGGTAGTGTCCCTGTCGATACCTGCTGAAAACCGCACAACCCCTGTGGAGTGACCATGGATTATCAGGACATCAAGACCGATCTGAGCGAGCAGATGCTAACCATCACCCTCAATCGCCCGGACCGGCTCAATGCGTTTACCTTGCGCATGAAAGACGAGCTGGTGCATGCGCTGGCAGAGGCGGACCGCAACGATGACATCCGTGCGGTGATTGTCACCGGCGCGGGCAAGGTTTTCTGTGCCGGCATGGAAATGCAGCCGGAAGATGGCGGCCACCTGTTCGGTTATGACGACGCAGAAGGGATGAATCCGCCGCTGGAGACTATCCGCGATTCCGGCGGCGAGTTGTCATTGGCCATCTACAATTGCCGCAAGCCGGTGATCGGCGCTATCAACGGTGCGGCGGTGGG
>NZ_LWFX01001683.1:0-916 GCF_001635175.1 Alcanivorax sp. HI0083
CGGCCACCGGTGGTCGAGATGGCAAAGCTGCCAGCGATGATGGCCAGTTGAGCGTGAAACTCACCACTCCGAAAGCGTTGGGCGGTTCAGGTGGCGAAGGCACAAATCCGGAACAGTTGTTTGCCGCGGGGTACTCAGCCTGTTTTCTCGGTGCCTTGAAGCTGGTGGCCGGCAAGGCCAAGGTCGCATTGCCGGATGATACGGCGATTACCGGGCAGGTCGGTATTGGCCCGTTGGGTGGTGGCTTCGGGATTCAGGCGACGTTGAACGTTCATATTCCTGGCCTGGAGCAAAGTGAAGCGCAAACCCTGGTGGAAAACGCGCATCAGGTTTGCCCGTATTCCAATGCCACTCGCGGTAACATCGACGTGGAACTGGTGGTGACCGTCTAGCTTAAAAACGCCTGCCTAGCGGAGGCGTTTTCAATAAAGCGTAAAAAGAAGCAGCCTGAGGGCTGCTTTTTTGTGTTCTCTTCGTTTTACTGGTGTGAGATGCGGCGGAACCGGTCTTTTGTCGCTGAGTCTGATGATATTCCCTAACGAGAGGACGCGCTCATGACAACCAGGACCCATGCTATTTTTCCTTCATTGATGCTGGGGGCTGTTTTGGCCCTTGTCGGTTGTGATCAGCCAGAACCGGATGCCCCGGATTTGCCGGATGATCAAGCGAAACAGGAAAACGCCCAGCAGCGCGTGCTCGCCGGGAAGGTGATGTATCGCGAGCGCATGGCAATGCCGCCGGAAGCAACCGTCACGGTAACGTTGGCAGATGTATCCCGGATGGATGCCCCGGCCAGAATGATCGCGGAACAACATATTGATAACCCGGGAAATGTGCCGGTGCCTTTCGCGTTGCGCTATGACAAGTCCTTCGCCGATAACGATCATCCGATGGCATATGCAGTGCGTGCCGAGAT
>NZ_LWFX01001684.1:0-313 GCF_001635175.1 Alcanivorax sp. HI0083
GCCCAGTGCTTCGATGTCTTTGGTGTATGACATGGTGAACCTCTGAATATGAAATTGGTTTATCGACGCCGGAGAGGGGCAACCCTGCTCATGTCGTTTCATGCCGGTCTACCGATGCCGCGCATTCTAGTGCCCCCCAACACATAAACATAATCAATATGATCTATATTCGGTATTCACAATATGAATGACATGATATTGCCGCGTCGATGGAAAGTGTGGCTGACCAGTCACCTCAGTCTTAAGCACTAGATAGAAGCGGCCGTTGCCATCGCTCAATGAGACAGCGCCCTGATTAACCGAAACGCCCGTG
>NZ_LWFX01001685.1:0-13233 GCF_001635175.1 Alcanivorax sp. HI0083
CATAGAGCATGCGGGTCCCTTTGCGCTTGCCTTCCAGGCTGTAACCCGCAATATGCGGCGAGCCCATCAGCACCTGCTGATACAGCGTCGGCGGCACCGTCGGCTCTTCCTCCCACACATCCAGCACCGTTGACGGCCCGGCACCACCGGCCAGCTGCCGGGACAGGGCCACATTGTCGATAACCGGCCCGCGACAGGTGTTAATCAGCATCTGTTCCGGCCCCAACCGGGCAAGCCGGTTCGCATCCAGCAGATGCCAGGTGGCATCATCCCCTGTGCGGGTCAGCGGCACATGCAAGGTGATGATATCGGCATCCAGCACCTGATCCAGCGGGACCAGGCTCACCGGCCCGGCGTAACCGGCACGCTCCAGCAGAGGGTCACAGCCGCGCACCGTCATGCCCAGCGCTCCCAGCCAGTCCGCTACGCGACGCCCCACATTCCCCAGGCCAACCACTGCCACCCGGGTTTCCCGTGGGCATCGCCCCTGGGCCGCGCACAGCAATAGCACGGATTGCAGCACATATTCCGCCACCGCACGGGCATTACAGCCCGGCGCATGGGCAAACGGAATGCCTGCCTGGGCCAGGTACGCCAGATCCACGTGGTCCGTACCAATAGTGGCGGAGCCTACAAAGCGCACCTGTGAACCGGCCAGCAAGGTGGCATCCACACGGGTGACAGACCGCACCAGCAGAACCTGCGCCTCACCCAACTGTTCCCGGGTCAGGGTGCGGCCGTCCACTCGCTCAACGGTGGCAAAGGCCTCGAAAGGCTCCAAACCGGGCATGTTGGCATCGGCGATAATGTGCATCGGTATCCTTGGGTTAAGCATCAGTATTGGCGCCAGCTATTCCAGCTCCCGGCAAAGCAACCGGGCCGTATCGGTGACAGCGGAGGCATAGCAATGGCCAAACAGGTTGAAGTGATTCAGCCAGTGATACAGGTCATACACTGGCCACCGTGCCCGTTGCTCCGGTGTCGGCAAATGCCCCTGGTAGCCATGATAAAACGCCTCGGGTGGTCGGCCGAACAGGTTCAGCATGGCCAGATCCACCTGCGGGTCGCCATAATAACAGGCCGGATCGAAGAACACCGGCTCTGGGCCGTCAATTTGGCCCAGATTCCCCATCCACAGGTCCCCGTGCAACAACCCACTGGCAGGCCTGCGCGGCAACCACTTCGACAGATGGTCAATAACCCGATGCACGGCGCGACAGGCCGGCGCCGGCAGCCCCTTCTCCGTTGCCCATTTCAGCTGTGGCCGCAGCCGCTGACGGGCAAAAAAACGCGGCCATTCGGTTTCGTCGCCGTTGTGCTGCACCATGCCACCGATAAAGTTGTCCGCCACACCGCCATAAACCGTGTTTGTGGCCCCGCTATGAAGCCCGGCCAGGGCTTGCCCGGCAGCCCACCACCCGGCCTGCCCCAGTGGCTCCAGCGCCAGAGCGTCCAGAAACAGGACCCCGCCCGCCTCATCGGCGTACCGGCCCTGTACCTGCGGCACCCGTAACCACGGCTCCAAGGCCCGCAACCCGGCTTCTTCCGCTGCCAGCAATGCGGCATTCGGGTGCATTTTGACAAAACAGCGCCCTCCGGAATGCGTCAGCAAGCCGCTGCTGGCAGTCTCTCCACCAGCACCGGGCCGGTACCCTATCTGCTCGTTCCAGCCCCGTTCGGACAATGCCCGTCGCAGCACCAGTGGCAAATTCGTATCATTGCTATCCATAAACTTGACTATAGAAGCCTCCGTCGGTGGCGCTAAGGGCCAATCATGACCGATGGTTACCCTTGATTTAAGCCGTTCTTCTGATTACAACTAGGCACTAAAGAATGCCGCGTTGGCGGCCCATAACAACAAAAGAAGCGATCGCCACCCATGAAAGCATTTTTGCCCTTCTGCGGCGCCGTGTTAGTAAGCCTGTGCTCCATTGCCGGTGCGGCTGACGACGATGGCCTGTCCGAGCAGATTCGCCAACTCAAGAGCGAAGCCCTCAACCTGAACCGGGATCTCACCCTGCTGGAACAGGAGCTGCTCTACGCCAGCCCCCAGACCAGCATATTTGTCTCCGTCGACGTGGGCACGCCGATTCGACTGGTGGACATCAACCTGACCATCGACGGTGACCATGTTGGTTACCACTTTTATTCCGACCAGGAATTCGAGGCGCTCACCAAGGGCGGCATCCAGCGCTTGTATACCGGCAACCTGACCAGCGGTCGCCACGTCATGGAAGCCACCATTACCGGCTACGACCCCCTCGGCAAGGATTACCAGAAAACCACCAGTTACAGCTTCACCAAGGGCCCCGGCCGCAAAATGGTGGAAATGCAAATGGTCGATGACCTGAATAACCAACAGCACAAATTCCAATTCCGTGAGTGGAATCAGCAATGACACGACCCCGCATGCAACGGTGGCTGTTGTGTTCGCTGTTAGCTATCAACCTGACTCCGGCCCAGGCCGCCAAGGTTGAGTTCTTCGATGAGATTGACACTGGCCCACAGGTCCTTGGCGAAGAAGAGCACCGTTATCTGGCGTTTGGAGAAGTCATGTATGACTACTACCGCGAAGCCAGCTTCGACGCCATTAACCTGCTGCTGACCAACCAACAGCAGCAACTTTTCAATGAAGATACCGATTACGCCGAACTGGTCCTTGGTGACCTCTATGTTACCTACGGGCTACCAGGCAAAGCCGAGGTAATCTTCAACCGGCTGCTGGCAAAGGATATTCGCAGCCGCACTCGCGCCCAGACCTGGTTACACAAAGCCGCCCTGCACTACCGCGAAGGCAACTACACCGACGCCGCCATGATTCTCGATGGCGACAATATGCAAGGCCTGGAACCGGCCGATGAAGCCCGTCGCCGCCTGATGCTGGCCAATATCCTCATGGCTGAAGGCGACTTCACCGGTGCCCTGGATTATCTTCACTCCGTTCCCCTGAACACTGACGAAGGCCGTTACGCCAGCTACAACATGGGGGTAGCGCTGATCCGGGCCGGCCACCAGGATCAAGGCCTCGAGTTGCTTAAATCCTTGCTGTCCGCCGGCGGCAGCAGCAATCAGGCTTTGGCACTGCGCGACCGGGCTGCACTGGCATCAGGCCTGACAGAATTGAAAGGCGGCAACCTGGAGAATGCCCGCGCCGCCCTGCGCCAGGTACGCAGCGACGGCCCATTCTCCGAAGACGCCCTGCTCGCGCTTGGCCTGGCGAACTACCGCGCCGGCGACGTAAAACGGGCCCTGCCCCTGTGGCTGGAAGCCGTGCACCGTAACAGCAGCCATCCCTCCGTGCAGGAAGCGTTGATGCTGGCACCCCGCGCCTATGAGGAGCTCGGCGGCCTGCCCCAAGCGCTGTCGGGCTATCAGTATGCAGCCACCCAATACCGCGAGGCCCTTAAGGACATTCAGCGCGCCATCGATAACATCGCCAAACCTGGCTGGTCCGAAGCCTTGCTGCCTGAAGACGAAAACGCGGCCGGATTACTCCCCGCCAATACCAGCGACATGGTAAAAGGCGGCGAGCTGTCGTATTTATACAAGCTGTTTTCCAGCAACCATTTTGCCCAGCGCTTTGAGCACTACCGGCAAATTCAACAGATCAAATCCATGGTGGAGCATTGGCAGGACTCCCTTCCCGCCCTGCAGCAAAGCTACCAACAACAACGCGACACACTGAACCGCAACCTGCCCCATGTCCGTGGCCAGGTCACCGGTTTGATGAGCCGCCAGGAAACGCTCAGCCAGGCCAGCGACAAACTGGCCAACCGCATCCCCAACTATGTGGATATGGAAAACCCCGCCGATGTGGCCAATGCTGAACAGGCCATCATGTGGAAGAAAGTCGATGCCCTCGCCCACCAATTCGGTCGCATCCCCGCTTCTGATCACAACAACGCCATTCGCCTGCGTCGGGTCCGCGGCCTGTTACTTTGGGATATTGCCCACCAGTCGGTGGAACAGCGCGAGCAACAAGTGCAAGCTGCTACCCAATTGCGCGAAGAAAGCCAGGTACTGGCACAACGAATTGCGGCCATAAGCCAGCAAATCCGCGATGCCACCCTGCGCACCCGTGACGACGTAGGCCAGCGCCTCGCCGCACAAGACCAGAAAATAAAACAAATAAAACACCTGACAGAAGACACCTTGCTGGCCCTGGAGCAAAACATGCAGGCCGACGCCCTCGCCCTGCTCCACGCCAACCAGCAAAAGCTGGCTGACCAGTTGGCCGAAGCACACCTGGCCATTGCCCGCCTGCAAGACTCGTCCGTTTCCGGTGAGAAGAACCAGAGGAAAGGATCGTGAAACGATTTCGCCTGCACAGTCTGGCAGCCGCGATGGTGGCCCTGGGGGGCTGCGCATCCGCACCGCCAAGTGGCACCCTGGAGCAACAGGCCCGTTTCGGGGGAACCACCCTGGCGGACCTGGAAAGCACAGACATTGTCATTGAAGAGCAACAACTGGAAAGCGCTTCCACCCAGGATGCCCTGAACAGCTACCGTCAAGCGGCTGAACTGTTCGATGATCCGCAGCGCCGGGCCAAGACCCTGCGGCGCATGGCCGACCTGGCACTGGCATCTGCCACCGAACAGGACATGCAGATCGCCCAGCAAGAAGAAGCGCAGCTGGAACAGAAAGTCGACCAGCTCGTCTACGACAACACCATGTCCCAGGTGAAAACCACCGACGACACCGAGCGCAAGCTGGCCCTGCTGGATCTGGCGGGTACCATGTCCCCCACCCTGGCCGACGAGGATGTGGATTACAGCACCGCCATTCAGCTGTATCAGGAATTGTTGAACAGCACCAACGACGCCAACGAACGCGCCGAAGCCTATTACCTGCTATCCAAGGCCTACGCCATGGATGGAGACCTGGACAAGGCCCGCAGCAGTCTCGACTCCCTGGTAGAGCAATACCCCAACAGCGACTGGGCACTGGAAGCTCAGTTCCGGCGCGGTGAAATGCTGTTCTCGGAAGGTGACTACGAATACGCAGAAAAAGCCTATGCCGACGTCATCGAACGGGGCGAGCGCAACGAATTCTATAACCAGGCGCTGTACAAGCACGGCTGGAGCTACTACAAACTGGGCGAATACGAACGCGCCCAGAACAGTTTCTTCACCCTGCTGGACAACCTGAACGGCGAGGCCGTACTGGCTGATGACACCAGCATGGAAAGCAAGCTGTTCGGCGATACCCAACGGGTTGTCAGCCTCAGCTTCAGCAACCTGAATGGCGCCAAGTCAGTGAAAGCCTGGTTTGCCCGCAACGGCAACCGGGACTACGAACCGGAGATTTACCGCACCCTGGGTGACGTCTACCTGAATCAGGAACGTTTCCGCGATGCGGCGGAAACCTACGACATGTTCGTTCAGGTCTATCCGGATTCCCGCCTGGCCCCGGAGTTCTCCACTCTGCAGATCGAGTCTTACCAGAAAGGGGGATTCCCGACACTGGTACTGCCGGCGAAAGAAAAATTCATCGATCACTATGGGGTGAACAGCGAGTACTGGAACCGCCACCCGGATATCCGCCAGCAATATGTGGATCTGCTCAAGGGGCATATCCTCGACCTGGCCGAATACCACCATGTGCTCGCCCAGAAATCCGGCAAGCCTGCGGACTACCAGGCCCCGGCACGCTGGTATAAAGAGTTCCTGGATACGCCGCCGGTCAGCGCCAATCAGGGTGACGTGAACCACCGCTACGCCGATGTGTTATTCGCCGCCAACGACTACCCGGCGGCGATCACCGAATTCGAGCGCACCGCCTATAGCTACCCCGAACACACCACCGGTGGCGACGCCGCCTTCTCCGCGTTGGTTGCCTACCAGAAAATTCTTGATGGCGAGCTGGAGCAGGAACAGGCCACCCAATGGCGCCAACAGAAAATCGCCAGCGCCCAGAAGTTTGGACAAAACTTCCCGCAACACCCGCAGGCAACCAACGTGTTGCACGATACCGCCGAAGATCAGCTCGCTCTTGGTGATGTGGAAGGTGCAGTGAAAACCGCCGGCATTCTGGTCAGTCGCGATCCGGCTCCGGCGCCGGAAATGCTTCGCTACGGCTGGGCCACCATTGCCAACGGCGAATTCGATCTTGGCCGCTTCAAGGTTTCCGAACTGGCCTACAACAAGCTTCTGCTACTGGAAGTGCCGCCGGAACAACGCGCTGAATACCGCGAAAAACTGGCGCTCAGCATCTACCGCCAGGGCGAGCAACAGCGGGACCAGGGCAACCTGGACGTGGCCGCCGCCACCTTCCTGCGCGTTGGTCAGGCGGTGCCGGAAGCCGCTGTACGCAAGAATGCCGAGTTTGACGCCGCCACCCTGTTCATTCAGCAGCAGCGTAGCGCCGATGCCATTCCCGTCCTCGAATCTTTCCGTCAGCGTTACCCGAACGACCCGCTGGCCGATACTATTCCGGACAAACTGGCGGTGGCCTACGAACAGCAAGGCAACTATACCGCCGCTGCCGGTGAGCTGACCCTGATCGCCGCTAACCATAAAGGCGAGAACGATGAACTGGCCCGCCAGGCCATGTGGCGCGCCGCCGAAATGCAGGACCGGGCCGAGAAGCCGCAAGCATCGATTGCGCTCTACGAGCAGTACCTGCAGGAATGGCCGCAACCTTATGATTTCCGCTCCGAAGCACAATTCAGGCTGGTGGAACTGAACCGCAAAACCGCCAACAGCGAGCGCGAAACCTACTGGTTGAAACAACTGGTCACCAGCTACCGTGATGCCGGCAACAATGCCGACGACCGCGTCGCCTGGCTCGCCGCCTACGCCAGCTTTACTCTGGCTGAACCGAACTTCCAGGAATTCAACCGCATCAAGCTTGAACAGCCACTGAAAACCTCGCTGGCTGCAAAAACCACAGT
Organism: Alcanivorax sp. HI0083; assembly: GCF_001635175.1. Taxonomy (NCBI): domain Bacteria; kingdom Pseudomonadati; phylum Pseudomonadota; class Gammaproteobacteria; order Oceanospirillales; family Alcanivoracaceae; genus Alcanivorax; species Alcanivorax sp. HI0083. The sequence continues at coordinate 6,893 of NZ_LWFX01001685.1, forward strand.
AATGAAAAAAGCGCTGGCGGATTATCAGGCTGTGGCCCAGATCGGCGTCGCCGAGTACGCCACCGCCGCCAACTACAAGATTGGCGAGATGTATCGCGTGCTGGCCAGGGATCTGATCAAGTCGGAGCGGCCCAACGGCATGGATGAGCTTGAGCTTGAGGAATACACCATGCTGCTTGAAGACAAGGCCCTGCCCTACGAGGATCAGGCCATCGATATTCTTATCGCAAATGCCAACCTGGTCACCGATGACATCTATGATCAGTGGGTAAAAAAGAGTTTTACCGCGTTAGCAGAGCTGATTCCCGGCCGTTATGCGAAGTTTGAACAGGTTGAGAGCTATGTCGACATTATCTATTAACGCAGCACGCAGCACGCAATACGCAACACGCGGCGCGGCTCTCTTGCTGGTGCTGCTATTCGCTGGCTGTGCCACCCAGGGCGGCGGCGGGTTGGACGGTACTGCCGAAGGCAACACCAGCAAATATGAACAGCAGAAAAGTGGCGGCGCTGCTGCCAACAGCGATGCAGTGCATATTCCACCGGTGCCCCACGACCCGAAAGTCGAGAAAATTGCGCAACAGGCCATGGGCGAATACGCCCGTGCCCTGAAAACCCGCATGGCGGGCAACAACCAACAGGCACTGGTCATGTTCCAGTCTCTGGCGCAACGCTACCCGCAACTGTCCGGGCCACAGCTCAACATTGGCTTGATACAGATGGAATTGGAGGATTACGACAAGGCCCAGGCGGCTTTCGAGCAATCCCTGGCCATCAATGATGCCAATCCCTACGCCCACAACGGGCTTGGCCTGGCCCTGCGCGAGCAAGGCGAGTTCGATAGCGCGCGTATTCATTATGAGCGCGCGCTGGTGCTTGACCCCAAATATGCCCGCGCCCATTTCAATCTGGCTGTACTCGGTGAGCTCTATCTGCAGGACATGAACCTGGCCCTGAATCATTTCCGTGCCTATCAGAACCTGCAGAAACTGCCGGACGAAAACGTAGCCAACTGGATTGTCGATCTGGAGCGCCGTGCGCCGGATCAACCCAGCCAACCGGTTGCCGAGAACGGCTCTACCCTTAACCCCGGGGAGATAAACTGATGCGAAGCCTGTTGCCCCTTGCTGCACTGCTGCTGGCCACTGTCAGCCATGCCGCCGATGACCCCAGCGAACCGTCTACCAACGTCATCGGCACCCAGGAAGCTCCTACCGTGCTGAACGTGGTGCCCTGGAAAGATCGGGAAGTGAAACTGGAAAAGAAAGACCCCACCTCATCATTGCTCAACCGGGTACTGGAGCCACTGGACCAGGAAGTACTGATGCGTGAAATAGAGTACCACCAGCTGCTGACCCAGGAACCGGACAATGACGGCCTGTTTCTGGAATAAACAAACACGGTAAATAGCATTAGCGTGCGTGCACGCTTTTTTTCTGATAAAAACGAACACTTTGGGGAAAGGCGTCAGCACGTTCACAACAGCCGAAACGTCGCTGCGCTCAACAATAACGCTAAACAGAAACATCGCAGGAGAAGTTCATGCCCACCACCGCCGCTGCCGCCCAAAATCTGGGTGTCATTGAGACGTCTATCAAATTTATTCAGGATGGCGGGTTTTTCATGTACCCCATTCTGATTGTGTTGGCACTGGGCCTGGCCCTGTCTCTGGAGCGTATCATCTACCTCCAGGCCACCAAGGCAAAAAACCAGAAGACCTGGAAAGATGTTTACCCGCTGATTGCCAAAGGGCAGTTCCGCCAGGCGCTGGACGTGGTCAGCAACAGCAACACGGGTATGGCCAAGGTGATTGGCTACGGTCTTGAGCGTGCCAAATCCGCCAAGCGTCATGATGATATCGAACTGGCCATGGAAGAAGGCCTGATGGAAATCATTCCGCGCCTGGAAACCCGCACCCCCTATATCGCCACCTTCGCGAACATCGCCACCCTGCTCGGCCTGCTCGGTACCATTCTCGGTCTGATCAGCGCCTTTACCGCCGTTGCCAGCGCAGACCCGGCCCAGAAAGCCGACCTGCTTTCTGCCTCTATCTCTGTGGCCATGAACACCACGGCGTTCGGCCTGATCGCTGCGATCCCCATGTTGTTGGCTTTCGCCTTTATCAATTCCATGACCGGCAAACTGGTCGACAGCATGGAAATGGCCTCGGTGAAATTCGTTAACGTATTCCGCCAGGTTTCTGCCCAGCAAGAGCGCAAGAACGACGGCCAATAAGCCGATTTCTTGTTTTCGCTAACCTGGTGTAAGGATCTGGTATGCGTTTTCGCAGACGACGTTCGCATGACACCGAGGTGGAACTGAACATCACTGCCTTCCTGAATTTGATGGTAGTGCTGATTCCTTTTCTGCTGATCAACGCGGTCTTCGCGCAGGTATCTATCCTGCAGCTCGACCTGCCCGCGGTGAATGACAGCAGCACCCCCTCGGAAGACGACGAAAAAGACAAGCTGGTGCTTGAAGTGCTGATTTACGGCAACCGCTATGAAGTGGTCGACCGTAATACCAGCGCAGTGCTCAAAATTGTGGAAAACAATGGCGAGACACCCAACAGCACCGGTTTGCACGATTACCTGGTGAAGGTAAAAGAGAAGTTTCCCAATGAGACCGCCATTACCCTGCTGTGCGAGGATGACACCCCCTATGAGGTGATGATCCAGACCATGGACGCTGTGCGTCTGTACAACAGCGAGGTCAACGGCCAGACCATCAAGAAAGAGCTGTTCCCGAGCATCAGCATCGGTTCAGCGCCCAAGGATCAAAGCGCCAACAACGCCGGCAAGGGAGGTGATGCATGAAGAAGTCATCCCGCGCCCGCCGCATGGCCCGGCACCACGGCAAGCACAAGGCCGTAGCCACGTTGAACCTGACCTCCCTGATGGACATTTTCACCATCCTGCTGATCTTTCTGCTGGTGAATAACAACAATGCGGCCAAGCTACCGGACAATCAGGATATCCAGTTACCGGAATCCATTGCCCAGGAACTGCCCACCGAGGTGCTGACCATTCAGGTGAGCCCCATGGATATCATTGTTGCTGGGCAGAAAATCGCTGATACCGAAACGGTAAGGAATCAGGAAGAACGTACCGTGGCGGCGCTGGTGGAAGAATTGAATTTCCGCGCTTCACAGGGCTTGGCAATCAGCCCTGACGAAGATCGGGAAATAATGATTCTTGCCGACCGCTCGGTGCCCTACTCGGTGATCAAGAAGTTGATGCGTAGCTGTATGGAGACCCCATACACGCAAGTCGCCTTCGCTGTGCTGAAAGTCGCAGAGGAGGAAGAGGAATGACGCAGAAAAACAATAACAAGCTGCGCATACTGATCGACGGCTCGCTGCCTTGGGACAAACAGGAAGGGGAAGACCGACGCCTCTACGGCATCGTTATCGTTCTGCTGATTCTCTCCCTGCTGATCATGATCATGGTCAACGCGGTAACCATCGAGAAACCGGACCGCCGTGAGCAGCAGAAAATTCCTGAGCGCCTTGCGCAACTGGTCATGGAGAAGAAAAAGGAGCCACCACCGCCGGAGCCCGAACCGGAACCCGAGCCGGAAGAGAAAAAGGAAGAACCCAAAAAAGAGGAGCCTGAACCGGAGCCCAAGCCTGAGCCGAAACCCGAGCCCAAGCCCAAACCGGTACCGGAACCTCAGGAACGCCAGCAGGCCCGTGAAAAAGCACAGGCCAAACTGGAAGAGGACCTGGGTGACTCTCTGGCCGGGCTGGACGATATCGGCCCATTGGTGGACTCTGGCAGCGGCCTGCGAACCGGCGGCAACACCACAGCCAAGGCTGAGCGTGACCTGATCGGCACCCGTGCCGGCAGCGGTTCCGGCGGCGTTGCCGTAGCCCGTGCCTCAAGTGGCGGCGGAGGCGGTGGCACATTGTCCTCCGGCACCGTGGGCAGTGGTGGCAAGCAGGTGGACAGCAAGATCGCCCAGGCTGGCGAAGTGGCCAGTACCTCGCGTAAAGGCAGCGATGGCAAAAGTCGCCGCACCCAGGAGCAGTTGCGCCGCGTATTCGACCGCTATGCTGGCAAGTTCAACAGCCAGTACCAGCGCGCATTGCGCAGCAATCCTGCCCTGCAAGGGACCGTGGTACTTGCGCTCACCATCGCCCCCAGCGGCGACGTGCTGGACGTGAAAATCAAGTCTAGCCAACTGGGTGACGACAAGCTTGAACGGCGAATCCTGTTGGTGGCCCGAAAAATGAACTTCGGCGCCATGAATGTGGAAACCTGGAAAGGCGATTACAAGCTGAACTTCTTCCCTAACTAAGACGCGGCACGCAACACGCCGCAGGCAACACGTAAAAAGGCGGAAATGGGCTGACACCCATTTCCGCCTTTTTACTATCATCGCCATGTAGGTCGCATTTACCCAAGGGCACAGAGAGCCTGAAAGGCGTAATCCGACATCCTGCACGCAAAGCAACGCAAACGGCTGATTGTCGGCTTACGGCTACGCCTAAGTCGACCTACATTATCAGCAAGCTGTTTCTGGGTATCACCCTTTTCAGATAACGATAACGCACACTATTGTGCCAGTCGCGCTAACGCTTCGCGCAAGGCATCAGGAATGGCGACGGGTCGCCCTGTTGCTCGATTCACGAACACGTGTACCACAAAACCGGTGGCCTTGGCCGGGCCTTCACTGCCGAACAGTGCCAATCCATAGCGCACAGAACTGTTTCCCAGCTTGTCCACCTTCATCCCCACCACCAATGATTCCGGATAGGCTGCCGCTTCCAGATAGTCACAACCGGAGCTGACCACATAGGCGATGTGTTCGCCTTCGTGGATATCCAGTCCGCCTTCGTCGACCAGGTAGCGGTTAATGGTGGAGTCAAAATAGCTGTAATAGACCACGTTGTTGATGTGGCCGTAGATATCATTATCGCTCCAGCGACTATCCACCGGGCAAAGGTAGCCGTATTCCTCACGCTGAGGACGGCTTGGTTTATCACTACTCATTCGTGTTATTTCCTGAAGTGCTGCATATCACCTGTTGCGTCTCTTGAATCAATATACTGCCTTGTAAATATTCAGGGCATCCGCCTCGGTCACTTCACGGGGGTTATTCACCAGCAGCCGTTGCTGGAGCATGGCATCCGAGGCCAGGGTTTCCAGGCTGTCTTCGGTGACCCCGGCATCGCGCAGGCGCACTGGCAGACCCACCTCACTGATCAGCGACTCCAGCGCCGCAACCAATACTCCCGCGCCATCGTCATGGTCAGCAAAGGGGCGGTCACTGAGAATGGGTGCCAGCTCGGCATAAAGCGGCGCCGCCTTGGGCAAATTGAAGCGCAGCACTTCCGGCAACACCAGAGAGTTACTCAGGCCATGGGGTATGTGGAAATGCCCTCCCAGAGGGTAAGCCAGTGCGTGAACTGCGGCTACCGGGGCATTGGCAAAGGCTTGCCCCGCCATCATTGCACCCAGCAGGCAAGCTTCCCGGGCAGCCAGATTATTGCCCTCCTTCACCGCCGTGGCCAGATTACCCCCCAACAGGCGCAACGCTTCACGGGCCAGCATGTCGGAATACGGGTTCTTCTTGTGCGCACTGGTATACGCCTCGATGGCATGCACCATGGCATCCACGCCGGTTGCGGCCGTCACATGAGCCGGCAACCCCAGGGTCAGCTCGGCATCCAGCACAGCCAGATCCGGTAACAACGACGACGCCACAACGCCCGCCTTGGTGGTCGCACCGGTGGTCACAATGGCCACCGGCGTCACTTCAGAGCCGGTACCTGCGGTCGTCGGCACCTGCACCAATGGCAGTCGCGGGCCCGTTGCCAGGCCCACGCCGTAGATATCGGACAATTGCTGGCTGGCCTTGGGGTGTGACAGCAACGCAACCAGTTTGGCCACATCCATGGAGGAACCACCGCCAAAACCAATCACCAGATCCGCGCCGGCGTCCTTGGCACTGGCAGCAGCATCCAGCACGACCGAGTCCGCAGGGTCCGCAGTCACCTGGTCGAAAATCGTCAACGGCATATTGGCGCTGCGAAAGCTCTCTTCCACTGGTCCCAGCAAGGGGGTGCTGCGAATACCCGGATCAGTGACCAACATGACCCGGCTTGCACCCAGCTGCTGGCACAGTTCAGGCAAGCGGGTTGCCGCACCCGCTTCCACCAGCACGCGGTGCGTGGTGGCAAATTCAAACCCCACCATGGTGTCTCTCCATCGAAATTTGGAATGTGATTTTATGCTAGCACAAGTGACGATGGGCATAGGCGCCAATCCCCACGGGTTTCACGTCAAAAATGTATCTGTTTATCAATAAGCGGCCCTTCGCTCAATAGCGCGCTCTCG
>NZ_LWFX01001686.1:0-9293 GCF_001635175.1 Alcanivorax sp. HI0083
CATTGACATTTGGTTGTATGGCCAAATAACATGTTTCGAAAGTGCCGCCTTTTTTGCGGCTTGACCATCCTGAAGAGCCCTGTCTATTTGGAGGAGCCATGAAATCTATCCCGATTAAGCCGCGCAAAGTCGCCTTTGATGTCTCATCAGTGCCAAGGCACTGGAATGGCGGTGATCCCGTGCTGACCCGCTTCTTTGATGCCCTCTCAGTGCATTTCCCGGAGGGGGAGCGCTTCTTTATCCAGTCAGTGCGTAACTTCAAGGATCAAGTGACAGATGATCAGCTGAGCGAGGATATTCGTCACTTTATTCGCCAGGAAGGTCAGCACGGGATTGTCCATGATCGTTTCAACGATGTGATGGCCAGCCAGGGCGTGGATGTGGATAAGGTCACTGCGAATCTAAGGACCTTTATTCGCACCACACAAAAGTACCTGCCGAAGAAGTATCAGCTCGCCATGACGGCGGCGTTTGAGCACTTTACGGCAACCCTGGGCGAAACCATGGTCAGCGAGAAGAGCGAGATGTTTAGCGAGGCTGACCCCGTCATGAGAGCGCTATTTCTGTGGCACGGGGTCGAAGAAGTAGAGCACAAGGCCGTGGCCTATGATCTTTATCAGGGCGCAGCAGGTGGAGGCTACTTGACGCGCGCGTCTGCGTTGGTGGTTGCGACCCTGATGGTTCACCTTGTCGTGGCTCCAGTATTTTGGAATATGCTCAAGCTTGATGGCGTAACGCGCCAGCCTGGTGTGATTCTGCGAGGCCTGAACAAGCTTTATGGGCGAAAAGGTATTCTCACAGGCATGCTGCCTGATTTCCTCGCTTGGTTCCGCCCTGGATTTCACCCTTGGGATACCGGTATGCCTGAGAAGGTTGCCGCGTGGTTGGCGGAGTATGAGACTCATGGAGATCCGATGCGGGCATCGGAAACCATTTACGGTCCGGCTCCAGTGAGTGAGGCAGCCTGATGCATGGAGACAAGCAGGATCTCCCCAGTACCGTCGATGTTCCTCATACACATCGGCCTGGGCGTCACTGTGGCAGTTCAGCTATCAGAGACCTGCTGGAGTTTCATGGGCTTAATTTGACGGAAGCTTTCTGCTTCGGGCTGGGTGCCGGGCTTGGTATTACTTATGTGGAAATACCAGGCACGGACACCCCGTTTATTGTCCATGTCCGTTCAATGGGATTTGAGGAAACGGTGTTCTCTACACTGGGCGTGCCGTTTCGCTGGGAAACTTGGCAAGATAAATGTGCTGCCGCCGATGCGCTGGATGCCCATCTTGATGCGGGGCGGCCTGCGCTTCTCTTAACTGATATTTTTTACCTTCCTTATTTCAAGAGCAGTACACATTTCCCCGGTCACGCCATCGTCGCCTGGCAGCGAGCCGAGAAGGGCGAGACGATGCTCGTTAGCGATACCGAGCGCCCAGGGCTTTTAGAGGTGCCTCGTGACAAGTTGGTTGAAGCCAGATTCTCCTTGTCGCCACCCTTTATCCATCATGGTTCATTGTTCGCACCCGAAAGTGTTTCGGTTCAGGTGTCTCCCGAGAACGTGCGCAGTGCGATTGTGAAGAATGCAGATAATCTACTGCAAGGAAGCAGGAATCACGGTATTCAAGCGCTAACAACTTGGATCCAGGAACTTCCTCGCTGGAAGGCAGTGGATAAATGGCAATGGTTGCTCCGTTTCGCCTATCAAGTGATCGAGAAGCGTGGAACGGGGGGCAGCGGTTTTAGAGCGATGTATTCAGAATTTCTCGATGAAGCGAGTGAAATTGTTCCTGAAATACATGAGGCAGGCTTGGTCGAGTTGATGCGCGCGAGTGCTGCGGCATGGTCCGCTCTGGCTGATTGTCTGCGAAAGGGGTCTGAAAGTGAAACATTCCCTGAAGAGGCAATAACGGACGCCATTGAATCTGTGCGTGTTGCAGAGACCCGGTATGCGGATGCCGCTTCAACATTCTGATAAAAAGTTGCTAACTATGACAGCTGAGACATCACTCCCGAGAGAACTGCTTGCCGCAAAGGCTTTTTTTGGTTCAGGGCATCCGTTGTTCAGGGTTTTTGGTATCGCAATGGATGACATTACCAAAGATGGCGCGGTAATGAGCATGCCTTGTGTGGAAGAGGTTTGTGATCAACAGGGAAAGCTTCATCGGGGAGCCATCGCTACCTTGCTTGATACGGCATGTGGTTTGGCGATTTTTGTGCGCCTCGGCGACATGCGCCCAATTGCGACAATTGACTTGCGCGTTGATTTCATCGCTAACCCCGAGGCTGGCGAAGGGGTGGCATGTAATGTCACCTGTTTTGCAGTTGAAGAAAATATTGCCTATGTCCGTGGAGAGGCATTTGGGCGTGATGGCGGCAATTTGCTGGCGTCGGTATCAGGCAGTTTTGCGATAGGAACGGCAGGCCCGTCCTTTGATCAATCTGTGAATCCTAGCAATAAGAGAGCCCCCTCCAAGAAAAAAACAATCGATGATGAAGGAATCATCAGCTTCGAAACAGAAAGGGTAACCGCTCTCTCTACTGTGGTCGGCGATGTATCACCATACGAAAAATTTCTTGGTATGACGGCTTCGGACGATAACGGCGAAGCAACCTATAAAATGCCGTTTCGCGAGCAGCACATTGGCAACCCTCTGATCAAGACTTTTCATGGCGGTATTATCGCAAGCTTCGCGGAGCTTGTTGCTGGCGCGCACTTAACAGCGAATCAGACTGAACAAAATAAGCCAGTATGTTCAAGTATGACTCTGGATTATTTGCGCCCGGCCTTTGCGGGTACGTTGGTGGCCAAGCCGAACATTATTCGTGAAGGAAAGCGCTTCATTGTGGTTGTTGTGGATGTGTTTCTTGATGGCGCCCAGGTTTCCCGAGGTCGCTTCATTTATAAGAGAGCCTTCGCTTCCAGCTAATCCAATCTATAAACAACCCTCCCCCCTTCCTTTTCTGCCTCAATAGAGGAGTTCTGTTATGTATATTTCACAGACTTTGCGCCGTGCGGTTCAATTAAACGGCCAAGGTACGGCTACCGTTTTTGCTGGTCGGCGGCAAACCTGGCGAGAGTTTGAAGACCGTATCGCATGCCTTGCTAACGGGTTGCTAAGTCTGGGCATCAATGCGGGTGACAGGGTTGCCATACTGGCATTAAACAGCGATCGCTACCTGGAGTATTTCTATGCAGTGCCGTGGGCCGGTGCGGCAGTGAATCCCGTCAATATTCGGCTCGCACCACCTGAAATCGCCTATACCTTGAATGACTCAGGTTCTAAAGTGCTTTTCGTTGATGACACCTTTGCAGCATTGCTGCCATCCCTACAGCCACAGCTTGAGTCTATCAAGCATGTTGTCTTCATGGGTGAGGGTGAGTGTCCACAAGGGTGTATTGATTATGAATCCCTTGTCGCCAACGCCGGTCGAATCCGTGACGCCAATGCTGGCGGTGACGATCTGGCGGGGCTGTTTTATACCGGTGGTACCACTGGGCGGTCAAAAGGCGTGATGCTGAGTCATGACAACCTGGTATTCAATGCCCTGAACGTGGTTGCCGAGATGGGCTATGACAGTGACACCATATATATGCATGCCGGGCCCATGTTCCACTTGGCTGATATGGCCAGCACGTTTGCCGTGACACTGGCTGCGGGGACACATGGCATTGTTCCTCGCTTTGATGTTGATGAAGTGCTGGCTTTCATTGAGCAGGAGAAAGTCACGAACACCCTGTTGGTGCCGACCATGGTCAATCTTCTAGCCTCATCTGGGCGCATCGCCAATTACGATGTCAGCAGCATAAAACGCATGCTGTATGGCGCCTCGCCAATGCCAGAGGCGGTATTGATTAGTGCTATGGAACAAATGCCGACAGTGTCATTTGCTCAGGGCTATGGCCAGACCGAAGCCTCCCCAATCATTACCTCACTCGGGCCAGAACATCACATTCCCGGCGGAGAAAAATTACGTAGCGCCGGTCGCGCAGCACTGGGTGTGGAGGTGGTGGTGCTTGATGAAAATGATCAGGTGGTATCTCAAGGTACGGTTGGCGAAATATGTGCGCGGGGACCAAACGTCATGTTGGGTTACTGGGGAATGGAATCAACAACCGCTGATACCTTGCGCAATGGTTGGCTACATACCGGCGACCTTGGCTACATGGACGAGGATGGATTTGTCTTCATCGTTGATCGAGCCAAGGACATGGTAATTAGCGGTGGAGAAAATATTTTCTCTGTTGAAGTTGAAGGTGCCATTTATAGCCATCCTGAGGTACAGGAGTGCGCGGTAATTGGTATTCCCGATGAACGCTGGGGTGAAGCTGTGCATGCAATCGTGGTGCTGCGTGAAGGAGAGCACGCCAGTGAGGCAGAGATTATCGAACATTGCCGTGAAAGAATTGCAGGTTACAAAGTGCCTCGTAGCGTTGATTTTAAGGCAGAGTCGTTGCCGGTGAGTGGGGCAGGTAAGGTGCTGAAAAACGAACTGCGAGCCCCCTTTTGGGAGAGCAACGGTAAACAGGTTAATTGAGTAATCGATGACCTTGTATTGCGAAATTTATTGGCTTGGAGGCTTCCATGAATCTGGATTTCAGTAATGACGAAAAAGAATTTCGTAAGAGTATCCGGCAGTGGATGAAGGAAAATGTGCCTGATGATATTCGGCGCTGTACTGCCCGAGGAGCGATGCCAGACAAGAATATGCAGCAACGATGGGAGCGTTTGCTGGGCAGTCAAGGTTGGCTCACGTCTACTTGGCCAGAACAATTTGGTGGCCCAGGGTGGAGTGCAACCCAGCGGTATATTTTCGATCAGGAACGCGCCTCGGCAGGGGCTCCGCCAACAAGTCCTTTTGGTGTGGCCATGGTTGGGCCGGTGTTATATACCTTTGGTTCTGAAGCACAGAAGGAACGGTGGTTGCCCGGCATTCAGCGTGGCGAAACGCTATGGTGCCAAGGTTATTCTGAGCCCAATGCGGGCTCAGATCTGGCCTCGTTAAAAACGCGAGCCACGCGTAATGGCGACCATTATTTGGTTAATGGTCAAAAAATCTGGACGACACAGGCCCATTGGGCAGACATGATGTTTTGCTTGGTGCGAACGGATAGCACCGTGAAACAGCAGCAGGGTATTTCATTCCTGCTGATCGATATGAAAACCCCCGGGCTTGAAGTACGGCCGATTTATTCAATTGATGGGCATCATCACCTTAACGAAGTCTATTTTACCGACGTGAAAGTGCCTGTGGAAAATTTGGTGGGTCAAGAAGGAATGGGGTGGACCATTGCCAAGTTTCTTCTTACCCACGAACGCACCACCATTGCCGGTGTGGCGGATATTCACTACGAAATCAATCGCCTTAAAAGTGCTATCGATGCGCTACCAACGGAAACAGATAAGCAGTTGGCGGTGCGTCGGTTGGCTGGCTTGGAAGTCGATCTTATGGCACTGGAATACACCAACTTTCGCACCGTTGCTGCCACAGATGAAGGCAAGCCGTTCGGCCCAGAATCGTCAGGACTGAAAATCAAAGGCACGGAACTACAGCAAAGGGTTTCCCAAGCGATGGTGGAAATCGGAGGTTTGATGTCTTTGCCATGGGATAACGAGGAGCCCATTGGGGAGCAAATTTTTAATCAGGCCAGTCGCCGCTATAACTTCCTGCGTGCGTGCACCATCTATGGTGGATCTAACGAGATCCAGAAAAACGTGTTGGCGAAGATGTTGCTCGGATTGTGAGGTGAAAAATGGATTTCAAGTTACCCGAAAATACCACCATGATTGCGGATACCGCGCGCCGTTATCTTAAAGACAACTATTCATTTGACAGCTACATTGCACAGTTGAATGAGAGTAATCACCTTGAAGCGAATCGCTGGCAGGCCATGAATGATTTGGGTTGGTTTGGCCTTCCGTTTGCTGAATCTGTTGGAGGGTATGGCGGCTCATTGCTTGACGTGTGCGCCATTGTTCAGGAGTTAGGAGCCGCGCTTTGTCTTGACCCTTTTGTCGATTTAATTGTTTCCCCCGGCAAGTTATTGGAGTTCGCCAATACGCCAACATCCTTGGCGTTGCTTGATCGCATTATTTCTGGTGAGGCACGTGTGGCTTGCGGTCTTTATGACCGGCATGCCGGTTATCACGTGCTGAACCCTTCCTTGAGGCTAAACGGAGAACGACTTTCCGGGCAGAAGCACGTTGTGTCTGATGGTGGCGTTGCAGACGCCGTGCTCGTCTCCGCTATGTCTGGTGATGAGTTGGCCATTGTCGCGCTACCTTTCGACGCCTGTGACGTTGAAAGATATCGACTGCTCGATGGAAGCCGTGCTGCCAGTTTGACGCTTGATGATGTGCTCATCACAGACGAAATGGTTTTGTGTCGTGGTGATGCGGCAAAGCAAGCGGTTTCTGCCTGGTTCGATTATCTGTGCGCATTGGACTGCGCACGTATGTACGGCGCCTGCCGAGAGGTGTATCAGGCCACTCTGGAATACGCTCGAACGCGTAAACAGTTTGGTACAACGATTGGCAGTTTTCAGGTAATCCAGCACTACCTTGTTGATGCGTTTATTGATCTCCAGCAGCTGGAATCCATGCTCTTGATGGTGTCAGTAAAAGGAGAGAGCGCAAACGTCTGTGAGCGCGGGCGCGCGACAGCGGCGGCAAAGGCTTACTACGCAAACCGGGCCGTTGGTATCACTCAGCAAGGTATCCAGATCCATGGTGGCGTTGGTGTTACGGAAGAGCTGAACATTGGCCATTACTTCCGTCTGGTGACACATGCATCATTGAGTCATGGCGACCGAGAGCACCACATGTCACGGTTTATTCAGGCGGGGGAGAAGCAAAATGAAGTCGTTTGATTTTATCGTCGTGGGGGCGGGCTCTTCGGGCTGTGTTCTTGCCAACCGGTTAAGCGAGTGCGGCAAGTATTCCGTTTGTCTTATTGAGGCCGGCCCCCACGATAATAGCGGTTTTATTAATATTCCGTTTGGACTCATCGGTCTAATTAAACAAGGAAAGCGAAACTGGGGCTACGACACCGCGCCACAGAGTCACCTTAATAAAAGGCGCCTCTACTGGCCGCGAGGAAAAACACTGGGGGGCAGCAGCTCAATCAATGCCATGGTCTACATTCGAGGCCAACAACAAGACTATGATGACTGGGCAGCGCAAGGCGCAACAGGGTGGGCGTGGAAAGATGTGCAGCCGGTATTCAATGCACATGAAAACAATGAACAATACTCCGCTGACAATTGGCATGGTGTGGGTGGGCCACTGAATGTTACCCGAGTCAGGGATGTTAACCCGTTAACCCCGCTGTTTATTAAGTCCGGTGAAGAGCTGGGTTATACCCGAAACGATGATTTTAACGGGCCGGAACAGAAAGGCTTTGGCCGGTTTCAGGTAACACAAAAAGAAGGGCGCCGATGGAGTGCCGCGCGTGCTTTCCTGGATCCTGCACGTGGCCGCGATAACCTGCACATCATGACGGATGTGCAGGTAACCAAGGTGTTACTGGATTGCGGCAGGGCGATTGGCGTCGAAATTTGTGATAGTGATGGTGCTCAATCGGTCATTCGTACGAACAAAGAAGTCATCCTGTCCGGTGGGGCGATCAATAGCCCTCAGTTGCTGATGTTGTCGGGTATTGGAGAGCGAGAGCACCTATCGAAAATCGGCATCACCTGTTTGCAAGACTCGCCGGAAGTTGGGGAGAACCTTCAAGATCACCTTGATATGACCGTCATGATCAAGGACAAAAGCCGTCAATCAATCGGCATGTCACCGTTTTTTATACCTCGGCTGATTAGTGCCTTCTACCAGTATTTTCGTCATCGGCGCGGCTTTCTTGCCAGTAACGCGGCGGAAGCAGGGGCTTTTGTCAGCCTGCTCAGCGAGTCGGATCGTCCGGATGCTCAGCTACACTTTTTACCGGCTTATCTTCGAGATCATGGACGTCAGTTGACGCCTGGGTTTGGTTGTACGATTCATGTGTGCCAACTCAGGCCTAAGAGTCGAGGACAGATTCGATTGGCCAATAGCGATCCATTTGCTGCGCCTTTGATAGACCCAAACTATCTTTCTCATCCTGACGATATTCTTGTGCTCCGTGAAGGCGTGAAACTAGCCAGAAAAGTGTTTCACAGTCATTCTTTCAGCTCTGCTTTTGGCGGTGATGACGAACCGGCTTCCAGCGTGGAGAGTGATGACCAGATTGACGCGGATATTCGCCAGCGCGCTGAAACAATCTACCATCCCGTCGGCACTTGCCGAATGGGTAGTGATGAAAAAGCGGTGGTGGATGTCCGTCTGCGGGTAAACGGTGTGAAGGGGTTGCGTGTCGCCGATGCCTCGATCATGCCACTGTTGATCAGTGGTAATACGAACGCGCCATGTATGATGATTGGCGAGCGAGCGGCACAATTCATTCTAGAGGATGCGCAATAAAGATCGGCTAGAGAAAAGCTATGATAAAAGGTGTAATGCCGGAGTTGCATGGAAGCAATTCCGGCATTTTTTTGTGTGTCTTTTAGCAAACGGTGGTGACAGAGTCGTCAACTATTCAGAGGTTCCCTAAACCCCCTTGAGCATTATTATGCCGCCGGATTGCTATACAGCTCATGCAGTTGGCCACCTTCAGCGAACAACTTCTCACGCCACAGTTTTTCCAGCCCTTTGGTGTCATGTTGATCAGGGTGGAAATCCGGCTGAATGAACTCAGGAAGGCGCGAAAGGATTTGCGATACAAACCCGTTACGACCTAGCAAAATATTCAGACCTTTAACATTATCGCTGATGTTGCCGAGCTGGCCGTCTTTGACAAGCATCCAGCTCCAGGTGATGCCCAGCATCGGCAGCAAGACGACCATCGAGGCGAGGGCTGCAGCCACGCGCTCTGTACGGCTGTTACCAATAAGCTCATATACGTCGTAGGCAACAGATTTGTGTTCCAGCTCTTCGAGCGCATGCCACTGCCATATTTTGAGCATTTCAGGGTCTGCCTGGCGTACAAAATTCTCGTCTTCAAGTAGCTGCTCGGCGAGAAGCGCAGTAAAGTGCTCCATAAACGTGGTGGCGGCTAGCCGAGTGCTCGGCGGCAACTTCTCTAGTATGGCCAAGCCAATTTTGACAAACCGATCTGGCGACTGCATGTCATAGCCGTACTCGGCGAGAATCTGGTTCAGCCTGTCGTGCTCTCGTCCGTGAATGGCCTCCTGCCCCATGAAGCCCGATATGGCCGCCCGTAGAGATTCGTCCTTAACCTGACCACGAAAGTGTCTAACGGAC
>NZ_LWFX01001687.1:0-810 GCF_001635175.1 Alcanivorax sp. HI0083
TTAGCTGGGAATTCATGTTCACCCGCGCCATGTTCGCCACGGACATGCAACGCCAGGGCAACATCCTCACCCAACTCAGCACACTGGTGGATCAAGGCAAAATCCAGAGCACCGTCAGTGAGGGGCTCGGCACCATCAATGCCGCCAACCTGAAAGAAGCCCACCGGCGGCTGGAGAGCGGCAGCACCATCGGCAAACTGGTCCTGGCCGGCTGGGAATAACCCGCAGGCCGGCATCACACTGCTGGATATAGGCTGCGACCGGGCTGTCGCTATTAGCTGAATGCCCTGCGCCGGCGCCTTTCAGACTTGGAGTATTCCGCTATGGCAGGCCATGCCGGCGGGCGCGAAGAGGTCTATACCGGCGCCCACTAGGGCATCACCGATGGACAGGGGCTACCCGCCGGCAAGGCTTCCAGGGTGGTCAGGCAGAGAATCGGTTGGCGGGCCAGGGTCCGGTCCAGCAGTGCTGGCCAGGCCTGCGGGTTGGCCATGGGCCGCGGCAGCTTGTGGCTGGGCAATGCCTTCCAGACACCGTCTTCCTGTTCCGCCAGCACAAACTGGAAGGGATGCAGCCCCGGCACCCCCAAGCGAATATCCGTGGCCAGTAACTGGTCAGGCCCGGCGTCCACATCCATGAACCCCCGGGTGAACCAGGCCAATTTGCGGCCCGCCGGCAGCTGCATGGCCTCGGCATAGTCCTGCGGCGAACGGGGGAAGGTTTCCACTGTCAGCGCATCGCCGTTATCCAGCACACCGGTGACAATCTCCAGTCTCTGCTGTTCCCCCAGCACCGTCACCCGCCACAGCA
>NZ_LWFX01001688.1:0-353 GCF_001635175.1 Alcanivorax sp. HI0083
TGCCGCCAACCTGAAAGAAGCCCACCGGCGGCTGGAGAGCGGCAGCACCATCGGCAAACTGGTCCTGGCCGGCTGGGAATAACCCGCAGGCCGGCATCACACTGCTGGATATAGGCTGCGACCGGGCTGTCGCTATTAGCTGAATGCCCTGCGCCGGCGCCTTTCAGACTTGGAGTATTCCGCTATGGCAGGCCATGCCGGCGGGCGCGAAGAGGTCTATACCGGCGCCCACTAGGGCATCACCGATGGACAGGGGCTACCCGCCGGCAAGGCTTCCAGGGTGGTCAGGCAGAGAATCGGTTGGCGGGCCAGGGTCCGGTCCAGCAGTGCTGGCCAGGCCTGCGGGTTGGCCA
>NZ_LWFX01001689.1:0-743 GCF_001635175.1 Alcanivorax sp. HI0083
GGCGAATTCACCACCCTGTTCCGTAACGAGGCCCATGGTGCCCTGCATGGCTTGATGCGTGCCCGCTCGTTCAGCCAGGACGATGCGCATATCTTCTGTACCGAAGAACAGGTCAACGAGGAAACCGCCGGCTTTATCAAGATGCTGCGCGAAGTCTACGAAGACTTCGGCTTCGACAGCTTCCGCATCAAATTTTCCGATCGCCCGGACAACCGTGCCGGCTCCGACGAAACCTGGGACAAGGCCGAAGGCGCCCTGCGCTCTGCGGTGGAATCCCTGGGGCTGGAATGCGAACTGAACCCGGGCGAAGGCGCTTTCTATGGCCCGAAACTGGAATTCGTACTGCGTGACGCCATTGGCCGCGACTGGCAGTGCGGCACCCTGCAAGTGGACTTCGTGTTGCCTGATCGTCTGGATGCGGAATACGTGGCCGAAGACGGTTCCCGCCAGCGTCCGGTGATGCTGCACCGTGCGGTGCTGGGCTCCCTGGAGCGCTTCCTGGGTATCCTGATCGAATCCACCGCCGGCCACCTGCCCCTGTGGCTGGCGCCGCGCCCGGTGGCGATCTGCACCATTACCAACTCCGCCGACGAGTACGCCACCGCCGTGCAGCAGAAACTGGTTGCCGCCGGGGTACCGGCAGAGCTGGATATTCGCAACGAGAAGATCGGCTTCAAGGTCCGCGAACACTCCCGCGCCAAGACCCCGCGCATCTGGGTGATCGGCGAACAGGAAGCCCAGCA
>NZ_LWFX01001690.1:0-536 GCF_001635175.1 Alcanivorax sp. HI0083
GCCGTGTTCATCGGTCTGGAACGTTACCAGGTTCTTGCCCAGCCACTGCTTGGCAAACGCCGCCGCATCTGCCGGGGTATCCACCAGCTTCACACCACCGGCCTTACCACGGCCGCCCGCGTGAACCTGGGCCTTCACGACCCATTTGTCACCACCGATCTCTTTCGCCTTTGCTGCGACCTCTTCCGGGGTATCGCAGGCAAAGCCGGTAGAGACTGGCAACCCATAATCAGCAAAAAGCTGTTTTGACTGATACTCATGGAGATTCATGCCAATACTTCCATCATCAATGAATTAGTGGCGCCCTGTTCAAGCGCCGTTATCGCTGCCGTTCAAATGTCGCACTATTTCTTGCGACGACGCTGCGCCACATGGATTGCTTTAAAGTCCGTGGCCAAGGCTGCTTCATGAACGGTTTCTGACAGGCTTGGGTGACCAAACACCATCAGCTGCAAATCTTCCACGGTAGCCCCAAACTCCATGGCGATAACGCCTTGCTGAATCAGCTCGGACGCCTGCGGGCCTACTACGTGCAT
>NZ_LWFX01001691.1:0-497 GCF_001635175.1 Alcanivorax sp. HI0083
GGTGCTCAACGGCGGCCTTTTCCATGCCGACCCGCACCCCGGCAACATCATGATCACCCCGGACAATACGCTGGTACTGCTGGATTTCGGCTGCGCGCAAGCACTCACCGACGACGCCCGCCGGGGTTACTTCCGGGTGCTGCAGGCTTGCATTGTTGGCGATGAAACCGTCATCGCCGACACCCTTACCGCCCTCGGTTTTGTCACCCGCAGCGGCGACCCGGCCACCCTGCTGGCATTTGTCTCTGCGGTGCTGGACCAGGTCCGCGACGCCATTATCAATCCCGGGCAACAGACCGGCTGGCCCACTGCAGAAGACATGATGCAGCAGGTCAGCGAACTGCTCGGCCGGCTGGAACACGACCCGGTGGACACCCTGCCCGGTGATTTCATTATGCTGGCCCGGGTCTTCGGCACCCTGGGCGGGCTGTTTCTCCACTATCAACCCAATGTGGACGTGGCCACCCTGGTACTCGGCTACCTGACCCGCCCCCTGG
>NZ_LWFX01001692.1:0-1062 GCF_001635175.1 Alcanivorax sp. HI0083
AGGTCAGAGAATCAGCGCCGTCGGTGATGCCGCCGGCCAGCGACAACGAAACCGTGCCGCCGCTGGGCTATGCGGTGGCGCAGCTGCACGGCATTTTTATTTTGGCGGAAAACCAGCAGGGCATGGTGGTGGTGGATATGCATGCCGCCCACGAACGGATTACCTATGAGCGGCTCAAGCAGAGCTGGGCGGACGACAAGGTGCGCAGCCAGCCATTGCTGGTGCCGGTGTCGCTGGCGGTGTCGTCCCGTGAAGCGGATTTTGCCGAGCAGCAGCCGGAGGTGTTTTCCCGGCTGGGGTTCGGTGTCGAGCGCGCCGGGCCGGAAACCCTGGTGGTGCGCGAAGTGCCGGCCTTGCTGCGCAACGGTGACAGCGAATCCATGGTTCGCGATGTGTTGTCGGATTTGTTGGCGCAAGGCAGTAGTGAACGTATTGCCCAGAAGCTGGATGAGCTGCTGTCCACCATGGCCTGCCACGGCAGTGTGCGCGCCAATCGTCGCCTGACGATCCCGGAAATGAATGCCCTGTTGCGCGACATGGAGGCCACAGAGCGCTCCGGCCAGTGCAACCACGGCCGCCCCACCTGGACCCAGATGAGCATCAAGGATCTGGATCGCCTGTTTATGCGGGGGCAGTGATGAACGTCGGACGCCAGACGCCGGACGCCCAACGTGAAATCGGCTCAGTCCGGCGTCCGGCATCCGGCATCAAGCCTGTTTTTCTTCTCATGGGGCCCACCTGTTCCGGCAAGACGGCGCTGGCTATCGAGGCGGTGCAGTCCCTGCCCATCGAAATCATCAATGTGGACTCGGCGCTGGTCTATCAGGGCTTGAATATCGGTGCGGCCCGCCCCACTGAAGAAGAACTGGCATTGGCGCCGCACCGATATTCAAGCCCTGATAGACCAGCGCCGAGTCCACATTGATGATTTCGATGGGCAGGGACTGCACCGCCTCGATAGCCAGCGCCGTCTTGCCGGAACAGGTGGGCCCCATGAGAAGAAAAACAGGCTTGATGCCGGAAGCCGGACGCCCAACGTGAAATCGGCTCAGTCCGGCGTCT
>NZ_LWFX01001693.1:0-400 GCF_001635175.1 Alcanivorax sp. HI0083
GGCCTAGCGCCAGGCCTGCAAAGGCGCCGGCTTTTTCGCCGTATTCGAAAGCCCGTGCGGTGCCGATGGCATGGGCCACCAGCCCCAGCGCAAAGCCTTTTACCCGATGATCGCTGACCTTGAGCAGCCGGAAGATGGGCCCGGCGGAGAGCGCGCCGACAATGCCGGTGATGGCCACGGCACCGGCGGCCAGCGATACATAGCCGCCGGTGGATTTCACCACTTCAACGGCAATTGGTGTGGTGATGGATTTGGGGGCCAGCGAGCCCACGACTTCGGCGGGCGCACCCAGCCACCAGGCCAGTCCCACCGCGATGGCGGCAGAGATGAAGGCGCCGAGAATGGTGGCGATGACAATGGGGGTAAGCACGCTGCGCACGGTGTGCAGTTGCCGGTATAG
>NZ_LWFX01001694.1:0-859 GCF_001635175.1 Alcanivorax sp. HI0083
TGTGATACCTGCCTTATGACAGGTGGGTTTCCCCATTCGGAAATCTCCGGATCAAAGTCTGTTTGCCGACTCCCCGAAGCTTATCGCAGGCTACTACGTCCTTCATCGCCTCTGGCTGCCAAGGCATCCACCGTGTACGCTTATTCACTTGACTATATAACCCAAAACAGTCACTTCACTTTCCACTTCCAGACTTGCGCCTTTCCGCTTCAAACTCCATCACCGCCCAGGTCACTCATCGTGATAACGATTCACCATAAAGACACAAATGTCAGAGATAATATCTAACGCTTGCATTCTCATTGAATACTTGGACTTCTCATTTCCCAAATTGTTAAAGAGCTGGCCGAATCATAAAGATTCAGGCACCTGACTAAAAAGTCAGAAGCAAGCAAGACAATGCTTGATTCTGACTTCTTTGCGCTTCTACCAGTGCAGCAGTATTGGTGGAGCCTAGCGGGATCGAACCGCTGACCTCCTGCGTGCAAGGCAGGCGCTCTCCCAGCTGAGCTAAGGCCCCATTTACAATGCTGAAAATGGTAGGTCTGGGCAGATTTGAACTGCCGACCTCACCCTTATCAGGGGTGCGCTCTAACCAACTGAGCTACAGACCTATAAAAAGCGTCTACACCCTTTAATTACCAGACAAGCAAACGTGTGAGCCCTGAACAGGACGGAAATCTTTGTCGTTAAGGAGGTGATCCAGCCGCAGGTTCCCCTACGGCTACCTTGTTACGACTTCACCCCAGTCATGAACCACACCGTGGTGAACGTCCTCCCGAAGGTTAGACTATCCACTTCTGGTGCAATCCACTCCCATGGTGTGACGGGCGGTGTGTACAAGGCCCGGGAACGTATT
>NZ_LWFX01001695.1:0-609 GCF_001635175.1 Alcanivorax sp. HI0083
GCTTATTCACTTGACTATATAACCCAAAACAGTCACTTCACTTTCCACTTCCAGACTTGCGCCTTTCCGCTTCAAACTCCATCACCGCCCAGGTCACTCATCGTGATAACGATTCACCATAAAGACACAAATGTCAGAGATAATATCTAACGCTTGCATTCTCATTGAATACTTGGACTTCTCATTTCCCAAATTGTTAAAGAGCTGGCCGAATCATAAAGATTCAGGCACCTGACTAAAAAGTCAGAAGCAAGCAAGACAATGCTTGATTCTGACTTCTTTGCGCTTCTACCAGTGCAGCAGTATTGGTGGAGCCTAGCGGGATCGAACCGCTGACCTCCTGCGTGCAAGGCAGGCGCTCTCCCAGCTGAGCTAAGGCCCCATTTACAATGCTGAAAATGGTAGGTCTGGGCAGATTTGAACTGCCGACCTCACCCTTATCAGGGGTGCGCTCTAACCAACTGAGCTACAGACCTATAAAAAGCGTCTACACCCTTTAATTACCAGACAAGCAAACGTGTGAGCCCTGAACAGGACGGAAATCTTTGTCGTTAAGGAGGTGATCCAGCCGCAGGTTCCCCTACGGCTACCTTGTTACGACTTCACCCC
>NZ_LWFX01001696.1:0-526 GCF_001635175.1 Alcanivorax sp. HI0083
CTGGGCAAGGGCAAGATCCTCAAGGACCAATGTGTGCAGTGTCCGCTGCACCGGGCGAAGTTTGATATCCGCACCGGTGAAGTCTCCGAGTGGGCGAATTTCCCGCCGGGGGTGCAGATGCTGAATGTGGTGCGGGGTGAGAAAGCCCTGCAAACCTGGCCGGTAACCGAAGAAGACGGCCAGCTGTACGTGGAGATCTAATGGCAAACCCGAGTAAGGCGCAGCAGGAAGCTGCGCTGGCGCGACTGGAAAAGTTCAGCCGCTTCACTGACAGCAGTATTGGTATTCCCTTTACCAGGTTTCAGATTGGCGCCGAAGCGATTATCGGCCTGGTGCCGATCGTTGGTGATGCGGCGGGCCTGGTGCTGGGCAGCTATGTGCTGGTGGAAGCCCAGCGGGCCGGGGCCAGCAAGGGTGTGAAGCTGCGCATGCTGCGTAACATGGGCATCGACTTCGTGGGTGGCTTGCTGCCGGTGGTGGGCGATGCCTTTGATGCCATCTATAAGGCCAATACCCGCAACACCAA
>NZ_LWFX01001697.1:0-7313 GCF_001635175.1 Alcanivorax sp. HI0083
CCAACAAGCGGGACAGGTAGGACAACTGGGTATTACGCACCTTTTCACCCAGCGCCAAGTGCGCCACAACCACAACCAACGGCTGAATCGGGTGACCGTACTTGATCACGATCGCTCCGCGACCGGGCAACCCGGGCAAACGGTGATCGGTGATTTCAAACGGTTGGTGCCGGCTGAGAAAGCCATTACTGAACTGGCCAAGGCGGCCAAGGTTGCGGTTCAACTGCTGGTGCCAGAAGGGGAAATCGGCCATGGAGGCCAGGTGGACCAGCTGGTTCATGTTGCGCGAACGCAGGCTGCCGCCGTCCACTTCCTGCAGGCCTACCACGTCGAAGTGGCTTAGCACTTCGGCGATCTGTTCGATGGTTTCCACGCTGCGCGGATGCGCCACCAGATGTTTCCAGCTACCGGTAATGTAATCACCGAATTTCTGGCTGCCGATACCCGCCTGGATATTGAAGCTCATCAGCTTCACCGTGTCAGGGAGCAACACTTCCCGTGTCTGGCGGGTTTTTCTTACCCCTTCCCTTGCGAAGGAAAAGCCCGCAGGGCGGGCTTTCCAATCACGATAGGCCAGTCTGGCACGATCAAGAAGCATCGATCAGCCGCCTTTCTTTTCCTTGTTCGCCAAATACTCAATCACGGCGAACAGCTCTTTATCGCTCTTCAGGTTCTCACGCATCACCAGGTACTTGCCGTTCACTACGAAGTTCGGCACCCCGGGGATCTGGTAAGCCTTGGTCAGCGCGTCAGCCTGACGAATCTTGGTAGACACGCCGAAGGAACCGTACAGCTTGTTGAACTCGGCAGGGTCCACATCGTACTTGCGGAAGAAGTTGGCCAGCGCCGGTTCATTGAACAGGGGCTCACGGTGCTTATGGATCGCGTCGAACAGCGGACCGTGGATTTCATCTACCAGGCCCAGGGCTTCTTCCACGTAATAGGCACGGGCCAGCGGCTCGGCATTACGCAGGAACAACACCGGCGTGCGCACATAGTTGATGTAATCCGGTTTGGTTTTCAGCCACGCGTCAACGGAAGGCTCCAGGGAATAACAATGCGGGCAGGCATAGGAAAAGAATTCCCGCACTTCCACCTTGCTGGGATCATCCACGGCGCCCGGCACATCCAGAATCTTGTAGTGGGTATCAACCGCAAAACGGGTGTGTTCCTCAGCGGCAGCAACTCCGGTCGCCAGCCCCAGACTCAGCAGCAAAGCCGTCACAATGCGAAACATGCAATCCTCTCCTTTCTTGTTGGTTTCCGCCCAATGAGACAACCCGGACGGCATTTTTCTCCCTGGATGAGTGCAATCGACACTCAATCAGAGCCATATCTTTTCATGTTGGCCATAAAAAAGGCAGCCCGCAGGCTGCCTTTTCTACAAACCGTAACCCAACCGCCCTATTTGGACAGCCCGGAGATGAAGCTTGCTACGGCCTTGATCTGGGTATCGGTCATCTTCGCCGCCACCGTCTGCATCATGCCCGGGGCATCGTTGTCAGAATCGTTGGTACGCTTGATGATGCCATCACCCAGGTCGTTACGGCCGGCTGCACGGAAGGCTTTCAGCTGGTCTTCCACGTATTGGGCGTTCTGGCCGGCCAGGTGCGGGTACTTGGCCGCATCGATGCCCTGCCCTGCCGGGCCATGGCAACCGGAACAGGCCGGAATACCGTTGGCCATATCGCCACCGCGGTAGAGCTGTTCACCCTGCTCCACCCAGTCAGCGCTGGCCTGCCCGGCTTCCGGGGTCAGGCTGGCGTAGAAGGCCGCCACGTCCTGCATGTCCTGCTCGCTCATACCGGCCACCTGGCCCTGCATGACGGCGTTTTCACGGGCGCCGGACTTGAAATTTTCCAGCTGTTTAACCAGGTACTCTTCCCCCTGGCCAGCCAGTTTCGGGTAAGTCCCGGTAAGGGTCTTGTTACCATCCTGACCGTGGCACGCGGCGCAGGGAGCGGCTTTTGCTTTGCCTGCCTCAGCATCACCGGCCGCCATGGCCTGGGTGGCTGCCACAGCAGCAGCCATCAGCACGAACAGTTTGAAAAACTTCATGGCCTATCCTTCAGTACAGCGTCTTATTTGCTTTTGGACATGTACTCAATCAGAGCACGGTATTCTTCGTCGCTACAGTCGTTGCACATGCCTTTTGGCGGCATGGCGTTGAACCCTTCCTTCACGTGCTTCACCAGCGTATCCATACCTTTATCCAGGTGTGGCTTCCAGGCAGCTTCATCATGAGAGATCGGAGCTCCAGCGGCGCCGGAGGAATGACAGAATGTACAGCTGCTGTTGTAACGCTCCTCTACGGTTGCTGCATTGGCAGCCCCCATCACCAGAACCATTGCAATACCTGCTACAAAACCCTTCATACCCTACCTCTTCTATGCTGGCGTCGCCGCTGGCGAAGTCCGTTTGCCGTTGCAGGCAAACCGTTGTAGAACGTCGGCTGCCCTTAACACACCGCTACATACCGTTAAATATGCCGTTAAGGAACAAGCGGGCAGGATTATATACCAGTCCGGTGGGCGCCGTCATATTCCATGTGAAGGGTAGGGGTATAGACAAGCCAAGTCACCCCCTCGCCGCATCAGAACGGGCAGAAAGGTCGACTCGAACGTGCGGATTGGCCATTTACGGCGCACTCTGCGGCCCTTCATTTTCACTTGCCTGTGGGTATCCATTGCCAGCCGCAGGCGAGACAGCAAGAATAGCCCCCCTGACCCGACCCAAAGGCCCTTTGCTATGCCCATGCACCCCATGGAAAAAATGCTCCACCAGGCCCTGTTCCTGCAAAGCGCCCAGCGCCTGGACCAATGCCCACCCGATGAAGGGCTGGAAGTGGCCTTTGCCGGGCGCTCCAACGCCGGTAAATCCAGCGCTATCAACCGGCTCACCGGGCAACGCACCCTGGCTCGCACCTCTAAAACGCCGGGCCGAACCCAGCTATTGAATTTCTTCCAGCTGGACGAAGAACGGCGCCTGGTGGACCTGCCCGGTTACGGCTATGCCAAAGTCTCCAAGTCCAAGCGCAATGAGTGGCAGGAACACCTGGATCATTATCTCTCCGAGCGCCAGGCACTGGTGGGCCTGGTATTGATGATGGACATCCGCCACCCCCTCAAGGACTTCGACCTGCTGATGCTGGAATGGTCAGCCCAGGCCAACATGCCTATCCACATCCTCATGACCAAGGCAGACAAGCTGAAGTTCGGCGCCGCCAAGTCCACCCTGCTGCAAGTGAAAAAGCACCTCAAGGAGCATCCGGCACCGCTGTCATTGCAACTATTTTCGGCTACCAATGGCACCGGCTGTGACGAAGCCTGGGACAAGTTGGGGGAATGGTTGGAGATAGGGACAGACGTCGAACGTCAGACGCCGGACGACTAGGCCACCTTTTAGCGTCAGACCTCCGACTTCGGACGTCCGACTTTTCTACAGACAAAAAAAATCCCCGGCAGCAATCTTGGGGGAAGGGAACGATTGCGCTGCCGGGGAGGCTTGCCACCCTGGCCTCTTTGGGGGAAAAGACCAAGGTTATACAGCGACGGATCGGTGAGGGTACTGGGGGATCGGGGTTCCAATCCGTCGCTATGTAGTGAGAGTGCCCTTTTCTGGAAAAAGTTCCAGCCCCCGAAAGTATTTTTCTTCCCAGCTGTCGATCTGCGTCACAAAACTGGCGCGTTACGGCACACCCGTCCTACCCCTCAGCAGACACAATACGTTCGCACCCTCGTATAAAACGGATATCTCACTGATCAATAACGGGTAATTGGCGCAAAGGCAAAACTGGCATGGGGTTTGCTTATTCTTTAACCAACAGGCCGAATAACCTGTGGCCGGCAGAAATGCCGCGCAAAAAAAATCCCTGGCAGCAATCTTGGGGGAAGGGAACGACTGTGCTGCCAGGGAGGCTTGCCGCCCTGATTTCGGGGGAGAAATCAGGGACTCCAAAAGACTACGGATCAGCGAGGGTACTGGGGGATCGGGGGTGCCAATCCGTAGCTATTGATTAGGACCGCCGCTTTTTTCGGAAAGTTCCAGGCGGTTTTATCTTTTACAAATTTTACGATCGAGTCCAACAGCCCTCCGCAGGAGCCTGGCAGCTAGAAGCTCGCCGCTTCCTTACTGCTTCCACGGCTCTCCCCGCGTGTCTTTCATCCGCTTCAGCTGCCGGTGCATGGCAGCCTTGGCCAGCATATGCGCAGACACCGGCGCGGTGATAAACAGGAACAGGGTAATCAGCACCTCATGCAGCTGCAGCCCGCGTTCCTGCCAGGAAAAAAACAGCAACGACGCCACGATGGTGCCACCTACGCCCAGGGTGGTGGCCTTGGTGGGGCCGTGCAGCCGGGTATAGAAATCCGGCAACCGTGCCAGCCCGATGGATCCCACCAACGCAAACACGCCGCCAATAATCACACTGGCTGACACCAGCCATTCAATCAGAGAATCCATAATCGCTCCGCGCCTGACGCTTGAGGCCCAATGCCCGACGCAAATTCACTGCGTCCAGCGTCAGGCCTCGGGCATCCGGCGTTCATTCAATAATATCCCCGCGGGTGACGTACTTCGCCACCGCCACGGTGCTGACAAAGCCGATCAGCGCGATCAGCATGGCCGCTTCAAAATAGAGCTTGCTGTCCACCTGGATGCCGTACACCACAATCAACGCAATGCTGTTGATGTACATGGTGTCCAACGCCAGCACCCGGTCCGGTAGCGACGGGCCGATGACCAGCCGGTACAGGTTTAATACCCAGGCCAGGGTAATCAGTGCCAATGCAATGGAAATAGCCGTCTCTAGCATTCGAAAATCTCCTTTAGCGGCCGCTCGTAGCGCTGCTTGATCTCCGCCACCAGCGCCGCCGCATCATCCACATCCAGCGCATGCACCAACAATGCCTTGCGGTCCGGGCTCACGTCCGCCGACACGGTACCCGGGGTCAGGGAGACGGTGCTGGCGAGCAAGGCAATGGCAAAGTCGTCTTCCAGCTCCAGCGGCAATTCCACAAAGCCCGGGCGAATGGAACGCAATGGCCCCAGCACCTTGATCGCCACAGACACGTTGGCCACCACAATGTCGTACAGCACCACCACCACAAACCCGAGCAGCCGTGGCAGGTTACGAATGCGCGGCACATTCGGCCAGAACGGCCGGGTCCCCAGCGGCAACAACACCGCCAGAATAGCGCCCAGCACAGCATGGCCCGCCGTGAAACCACTCAGCAACATCCAGGTAAACCACAAAATCAGGCTCAGACTGGGATACGGCAACACCCGATATAACAGCGTCATGCGCCACCTCCCAATACCGCAGACAGATACAGGTCCGGGTTACGCAGCTGCTCCGCCACTGCCGCGGTCAACTGCAGCAAGGGCTCCGCATACACTGCCATCAGCGGGCTCAGCAACAGCAGCCCCACCACGGACAACAGGTGCCGGCGAGCCGGCCGCAGGCCGCTGCCCTCGCCGGTGGTGCGCCAGAACAGGGTGGAACCAGCCCGGCTCAAGGCAACCAGGCCACACAACCCGGCGATCAACAGCAGCACCCAGTAGGTCGGGTCTGGCACGCTGCGTAACAACGCCACCTTGCCCACAAACCCGGACAGCGGCGGCAGCCCCACCACGGCAATGGCGGCCACAAAGAACAACAGCGACAGCCGGCCGCCATTAAGAATCGCCGGGCCGATCTGCAGGCAATCCGCCACCTCGCCACGGCCGCGGGCAATCAGATCAGTAAGCAGGAACAAGCCGCCACAAATCAGGGTGGAATGCAGCAGGTAGTACAGCGCCGGCCCCAATGCCTGCAGCTGACCGAAGGCCAGTGCGGCCACCAAGGTGCCCACCGACATCACCACCAGATAGGACACCAGCGTGCCCAACCGCTTCGCACCCAGCACACCGATACAGGCCAACCCCAGTGTCACCAGCGCCAGCCACCACAACGCTTGCAGCCCCAGCCCGGCAAAGGGGCCATCGGCAAACGCCAGGGCATACACCCGCACCATGGCGTAGATGCCCACCTTGGTCATGATCGCGAAGAGCGCCGCCACCCCAGCAGTGGCGCTGGCATAGGCAGCGGGCAACCAGAAGTACAGCGGGAACATGGCCGCCTTGAGGCCAAACACCACCCACAGCATCAACACCGCCACTTTCAACAAGGTTGCATCGGTCCCCGTAAGCGCTTGGGCTTTCACGGCAAAGTCCGCCATGTTGAGCGTCCCGGTGGTGCCGTACACCAGCCCCAGGGCAACCAGGAACAGGGCTGACCCCACCAGGTTAAGCACCACATAGTGCAGCCCCGCCTTCACCCGCTCCGGGCCACGCCCGTGCAGCGCCAGGCCATAGGACGCAATCAGCAGCACCTCGAAAAACACAAACAGGTTGAACAGGTCGCCGGTGAGGAAGGCGCCATTGACGCCCATCAGCTGGAACTGGAACAGGGCATGGAAGTTGGCGCCTTTGCGGTCATCGCCGCAGCTGGCGTATAACAGCGCGGGAAACGCCAGCACTGCGGTCAGCAACACCATCAAGGCACTGAGCTTGTCCAGCACCAGCACAATGCCGAACGGCGCCTGCCAGTTACCCAGCGCATAGACGGTGATCTCCCCACCCCAGGCCTGATCGCCCAGAAAAACAGCCACCGCCAGCATCGCCGCGCAGGACAACAAGCCGGTGAGCCGTCGCAACCGATGCCGCTCACGCACCTCCAGCAGCAGCAACATGCCCGCCAGAGCCGGTATCAATACCGGCGCGATAATCCAGTGGTTCATGAACGGCCTCCGTCATCCGGTTTGCCATCCACATGGTCGTTATGCAGCTCGCCCTGGCTACGCAGGGCCAGCACCACCAGGAACGCAGTCATCGCGAAACCAATCACGATGGCAGTCAGCACCAGCGCCTGGGGTAGCGGATCGGTGGGGTCCGGACTCATGCCAACCACCGCCACCTGATTTATTTTCAGCCCGCCCATGGCGAACAGGAACACATTCACGCCATAACTCAGCAGCGTCAGGCCCATGACCACCGGGAAAGTCCGTGCACGCAGGCACAGGTACACCCCGGAGGCCACCAGCACACCAATAATGATTGCGACCAGCAGTTCCATCAGGCGTTCTCCCTCTTGTCATCCAGCAGCGACAGCTTGCCCAGGTTGGCCAGCATCAGCAGCGTTGCCCCCACCACAGTGAGGAACACCCCGGTGTCGAACAGCATGGCCGTGGCCAATTCAAATTTACCGATCACCGGCAGAGACACATAGGTAAAGGAACTGGTCAGGAACGGGTAATCAAAGACCCAGCTTCCCA
>NZ_LWFX01001698.1:0-2257 GCF_001635175.1 Alcanivorax sp. HI0083
CAATCCGGGCCACTGCCCATGACCGCCACCGTGCGCCCGGCACTCACCGCACCGCGATGAGCGGCCGCATCAATGCCCAGCGCCAGGCCACTGACAATGACAAAGCCACTACCAGCCAGCTGGCGGGCAAAGCGGCGGCTGTTGTCGAGGCCGTCCGCAGAGGCATTGCGCGCCCCCACCATGGCCAGCGAAGGCGCATTTAATGCTTCCACGCTGCCGCGCACGGCAATCACGCCGGGTGGGTCGTTGATCTGTGCCAGCAACGGCGGGTAGTCCGCATCCCCCAGCGCAATCCAGCGCCAACCCTGCTCACGCAGTTGCTCAAAGTACACGGGCAGCTTGCCGGTATTGTCGAGCAGCCGGGCACGCTCTTTCAGGCCGGCCGGTAGCAGGGGAAGAAAATCCGATACCGGCGCCGAAGCAATCCGGTGTTGTTGCAGGGCGCGGCCCAGGGCCGCTGAAGACGGGGAAAACAACGCCTGCAATAGCAGGCGTTTAAATTGTCCGTCCATTCGCCCACCTCCTTGTGTGCGTTGGAATGATGTTTACCGCCCAATGTTTGGCAGTCGATGCCCGTAACCTGACCATAAAACACAGATCAAAACACGCAAAGACACCCTTTTCATCCTTGAAAAGGGTGTCTTTGCGGGCGTCAGGCGTCCAGCCTCAAGCGTTTAGCGTACTATTCAGTAGCTGCCCGCCGGGCTTTCGGCGATGTCGTTCATATAGATAGGCCGCATGGACTCCATAATCAAGCCGTAGCTGACCTTGTCGAAGACCCGGAAGATCACCATGGAACCGGTTTTCTCACGGGGCAGCTGGACCATGTCACCTTGCTGACGATCGCGGACCACTTCGCCCTGGCCATAGATATCCAGCACGTTGCCTTCTTTCAGGCCGTCACGCAGACCCTTGTTGATCACCACCACATCGTTGCGGGCCACACTGTTAAGACGGTCGAAGAAGCGAATCACTTTCGCCTCGATTTTGGTATCCGGTGCCGATGGATACAACACGGCACGCACGCGGCGATCTTCGGTGGAGAACAGACGGTCATCGATGCGCAGGTCTTCACTGGAGTCGGTAACCCGCAGGGTAATCATGTCATCATCGTGGCTGGCTACGCGGCCCAGGCCGATCTGGCGGGCTTCGTAACCCAGCACTTCATTGGTATCCGGGTCCACATATTGCTCGCCGGTGCGGTAGAAACCGTAACCCTGATCCAGGTCTTCCCATTTAGCCACGGTATCGCGGGCATAAACAGTATCGCCTTCACCGAAGATCACACGGCGATCGCGGCCACCCACCAGATAGGGGGCTTCAACGATTTCCTTGCGGTCTACCACCAGCCCTTCCTTCAGGTAAGACTGGATCGCACTGGCAGGAATGGCCGGAATCGCTTCGTCATTGGCAATTTCACGCACCCGCGGGGTGAGTTTCACGGTACCATTGGACATCACGGTCTCTTCCACGCCCCGTTTTACCGACAGGCGCGGCTCACCGTTAACGTAGGAAAGGCGGATTTCGTCGCCGGGATAGATCAAGTGAGGGTTACTGATTTCCTCATTGATCTGCCAGATTTCCGGCCACTGCCACGGCTCTTGCAGAAAACGGCCGCTGATATCCCAAAGGGTATCGCCGTTTTTCACGAAATACTTGCTGGGATGCCCGTCTTTGAGCACCACCGCTGCGGAGGCCATACCGGACACCGCCAGCACCAGGCCAAAGGTCAAGGCGCGCTGGACCGATTTCATCATCATCGGATTCCTTTTATCATTATTGGACTCATCCCCGAGAGCGGCCGCGGTCCCTTATTGTAGACGCGGTTCCTTTTGGATATTAGCAATGCGATCATATATTTAGCAACCGAAATTCGAGTACTACCGCAACTTCCGAGAAGGTACATGGCTAAACTGGAAATACTGGAATTCCCTGATCCCCGACTACGCACAGTAGCAAAGCCGGTGGAAAAGGTAGATGACGAGCTTCGCAAACTGATCGACGACATGATCGAAACCATGTACGACGCTTCCGGCATCGGCCTGGCGGCCACTCAGGTGAACGTGCACAAGCGCCTGCTGGTGATGGATCTGTCCGAAGAGCGCAACGAGCCCAAGGTGTACATCAACCCGCAGATCACGCCACTCACCGATGAACTGGCGCCCTACGAAGAAGGCTGCCTGTCGGTGCCCGGTTTCTACGAGAAGGTAAAGCGCCCGGCGCGGGTGCGGATCAATGCCCTGGACCGGGACGGCAA
>NZ_LWFX01001699.1:0-1286 GCF_001635175.1 Alcanivorax sp. HI0083
CCAAATCGGTGAACCCGGAACGCCTGAAACAAAACCTGGCCGCCGCCGAGCTGTCACTCAGTGACGCAGACATGGACGCCATCGGCGCACTGGACAAGCATCGCCGCTACGTGGACGGCGGTTTCTGGGCACAGCCG
Source organism: Alcanivorax sp. HI0083 (assembly GCF_001635175.1). Lineage (NCBI taxonomy): Bacteria > Pseudomonadati > Pseudomonadota > Gammaproteobacteria > Oceanospirillales > Alcanivoracaceae > Alcanivorax > Alcanivorax sp. HI0083. The sequence goes on from NZ_LWFX01001699.1 coordinate 138, forward strand.
GGCAGCGATTACACCCTTACCAATCTTTGGGATGAGTAGGGCCGTACGCCAGGGAAACTCTGAAAAACGCCAGCTCGACGGTGGGAAACGATGCTTGCATCGCGAAAGACTCTGTCACACAACGCCGTTATTCGTGATGCAAGCATCACTTCCCACAGAAAATCAGGGCGACCAGGGGGTTACAAAGGTTCCCTAAACAAAACGCCGACTGTCCTGTAACGACATGGCCGATCCCGGCATCTACTGGTATTCCTTACCCATACCTCGATACCCGTACTGACAAGGATCGGCCATGGATTACCTGCGCACCCCGGATTCCCGCTTTGAACGCCTGCTCGACTACCCCTTCGAACCGAACTACGTGGATGTGGGCGGATTACGCATGCATTACGTGGATGAGGGGCCGACCGACGGCAAACCGGTGCTGATGCTGCACGGGGAGCCGTCCTGGTCCTACCTGTACCGACACATGATTCCCATCTGCGCCGCCGCCGGCCATCGCGTGATCGCCCCGGATCTGATCGGCTTCGGCAAATCCGACAAGCCCACCGACATCAATGCCTACAGTTACCAGAACCACATGGACTGGGTGAAATCGCTGCTCGACCAGCTGGATCTCACCGAGATCACCCTGGTCTGCCAGGATTGGGGATCACTGATCGGACTGCGCCTGGCCGCAGAAAACGAATCACGCTTTCGCGCCATTGTGGTGGGCAACGGCATGTTGCCCACCGGTGATCAATCGGTGCCGAAGGCCTTTCATCTGTGGAAGAATTTCGCCATCTACAGCCCGGTTTTTCCCATCGCCCGGATTATCGGCAGCGGCACTTTCAAGACATTAGGGCCAGATGAACGCCGGGCTTACGACGCGCCGTTCCCCAATAAAAAATTCAAGGCCGGCGCCAGAGCCTTTCCCAAACTGGTGCCAGTAAGCCCGCACGATCCGGCCAGCGACGCCAACCGGGCGGCCTGGAAAATTCTGGAGCAATGGCAAAAACCCTTCCTGACCACCTTCAGCAACGGCGACCCGATTACCCGTGGCGGGGACAAATACATGCAGGAGCGCGTTCCCGGCGCCCAGGGGCAGCCGCATCAAACATTGGTGGGCGGGCATTTCCTGCAAGAGGATTCCCCGGTGCAGTTTGCCCA